>DMNP01000135.1:0-187 GCA_003452695.1 Eggerthellaceae bacterium | reverse complement strand
GGAGCAGCAGCGGCCGCGGGGGCAGCGGAGGCCCCGCAGGAGGCGCCGGTGCCTGAAGCTGCAGTAGAGGAACCCGTCCCCGTGGTCGTTGAAGAGCAAGTGGTCGAAGATGTGCAGTACGTGGACAACGGTGCGGGCGAGCCCATGTATTACGAGGAAACCTACGACACCGGATACGACGCCGGAG
>DMNP01000131.1 GCA_003452695.1 Eggerthellaceae bacterium | reverse complement strand
TACAACCTCACGAACATCAACATCGAGGAGCGCATCCGCGAAATAGCCACCCTGAAGGTGCTCGGCTTCACCCGGCGCGAGACCAATGCCTACATCTTCCGCGAGATAATCCTGCTCGCCTTCATCGGCGGTGCGGTCGGCCTGGTGCTCGGCGTGTTCCTGGAAGGCTTCGTGGTAACCACGGCCGAGGTGGACCAGGTCATGTTCGGCCGCTCCATCCACCCGCCCAGCTTCGCGGCCTCCTACGTCCTGACCATCGTGTTCTCGGCCATTTCGATGCTGCTGATGCTGCCCAAGCTGGCCAAGGTGAACATGGTGGAATCCCTGAAGTCCGTGGAATAGTGTGACCGGAGACGGTGGTGTGTCACATGAAAGGGAGGACAGGGGGATGCGTGCACAGGGTGACGGGACTTCCGTGTGCCCAAAGTGCACGAAAGCCCTGTCCCCCTGTGTTTGCCCCCTGTGCAAGCATGTGCAGCGATGAACATCGGTCTTTTCCGTTTGCGCGCTTGGCCGTTGGCGAAATTGCGCTACAATCCATCCTTGTGCATTGAAGACCCACAAGGGAGGAAATAGTCATGAAGGTAGTGAAGAAGAAGACCGATGACGGGCATGTCAGGCTCGACGTTACCGCGTCCACGTCGGAAGTGACCGATGCGCTGAACCAGGCGGCATATGCCTTCTGCAACCAGATGGGCATACGGCCCGTGCAGGACAAGACGCCCGCCCAGGTGGTTGCCGAGCAGCTCGGCATCCGCGATTTGGATGGCGCCGTGGCCAACCAGGCCATCGAGATGCTCGTGGCGCCTGCGCTGAACAAGCACAACATCGTTCCCGCGTTCACTCCGCTTCCGGAAGTGGAGTCCCCCATCAAGCGCGGCCGCACCTTCCAGTTCACCCTGAACGTGCTGCCCAAGCCCAGCTACGAGCTGGAAGACTACAGCCGGGTCGCGTTCACGGCGGAGCCCTTCAAGTCCGACGAGGAGGCAATCGACCGTCAAATCGGCGAGATGGCCAGCCAGTACACGACCTACGTGGCCACCGACTCGCATCCGATTCATGCGGGCGACAGCTGCAAGATAAAGATCGAGGCCAAGAAGGACGGGGAAGTGGTGCCCGGCCTGACCACCGAAGGGCGCACGTACTCGCTCGGCCAGGACCTCATGCCGAAGGGCTTCGACGAGGGAATCGACGGCATGGAAGTGGGCGAGACGCGCACCTTCACCTTCGAGGGCCCGGGTCTGGATGCCGACATGAACGAGGTCATGGAGGAGTACGAGGTCACAGTAACCCTGCTGGAGGTCCAGAAGGAGCAGGTGCCGGTCATAAACGACGAATGGATCGCGCGCAACATGCCCATGTACAACTCGCTTGCCGACATGCGCGCCGATTTCGGAAAGCACATCGACGAGGAGCGCAGGAAATACTACGACGACTACCTGCGCAACCTGGCCGCCACCGAGCTGGCGAAGCGATTCAAAGGCTCTATCGACGACGAGGTGTACGAAGGCTCGATGCGCGAGCAGCAGCGCAACCTGCGCCAGCAGGTGGCTGCCAGCGGCCAGACGTGGGAGCAGTTCTGCGAGCAGCAGGGCGGCGAACAGCAAGTCGGCATGATGCTGATGGTCTCCATGCGCCAGCAGCTGGTGCAGGGATACTGCCTGGATGCCTACTACCGTCACTACGGGCTGTCCTATACCGAAGAAGACCTGGACGAGGCCTGCTTCCAGATTAACCCGAAGAACCCGCGCGGCGCGCGCCACCAGATGGAGCGCAACGGCCTGGGATTCGCCCTGCGCGAGGCCGCCGAGCGCCTGCGCGCCTGCAAGCACCTGGTGGAGAACGCCGAGATCAAATACTCCGAGGGCGGCATGCCCACCATGGTCCAGGCTTAAGCAAGCAGAAACCCCGAAGCGGCCCCGCCCGGGCCGCTTCTTCTATTTGGATGTTACATTACCCCCGATGTTACATTACCCCCGGGGTAATGTAACATCCTGTGACATCCGGCAACTGCGACCAGCTCATTTATGGGTAGGTTGTGGACGATAAATCTGTTCTTGAGACCCCGGTCCTCTGCCGATATACTGTTTCTTTGCGTCTGCATGTGTATGGATACACCCGGGCGCGTGGATTACGGGGTCGGGGCTTTTGCCTCCTCAGAAGCCAGCCGGCAATCGCAATCCACGAAGTGCAGGGGTCCTTGGGGTACGACGAGGCGTGCGAGCAAGGGCCTAGAGAAAACGTAGGAAAGAGAGAAGCATGGGAGTCAAGCAGTATAAGCCGACATCTCCCGGACGTCGCTTCATGATGGTTTCCGATTTCGAGGAAATCACCCGGAGCAAGCCCGAGAAGTCGCTTGTTGCGCCGCTGAAGAAGCACGCGGGCCGCAACAACTACGGTCGCATCACCACGCGCCATCAGGGCGGTGGGCACAAGCGTCGCTACCGTATCATCGATTTCAAGCGCAACAAGGATGGCGTGCCCGCCAAGGTCGCGACCATCGAGTACGATCCCAACCGCACGGCGCGCATCGCGCTGCTGCACTACCTGGATGGCGAGAAGCGCTACATCCTGCACCCGAAGGGCCTGCATGTGGGCGACATGGTCGTCTCCGGCCCCGAGGCAGACATCAAGCCCGGCAACGCGCTGCCGCTGGCGAACATCCCCGTCGGCACGTTGGTGCACGCCGTCGAGCTGCAGCCCGGCAAGGGCGCCGCGCTGGCGCGCTCGGCCGGCACGAGCATCCAGCTCATGGGCAAGGAAGGCAAGTACGCCATCCTGCGCATGCCGTCTTCCGAAATGCGTCGCGTGCTGCTTACCTGCCGCGCCACCGTGGGCGAGGTCGGCAATGCCGAGCATTCCAACATCAAGATCGGCAAGGCCGGCCGCAACCGCTGGAAGGGCATCCGCCCGACCGTCCGCGGTACCGTCATGAACCCGATCGACCACCCGCATGGCGGCGGCGAGGGCAAGAACAAGTCCTCGGGTCGTCACCCGGTCACCCCGTGGGGCGTTCCCACCAAGGGCCATCGTACGCGCAATCCGAAGAAGGCTTCGAGCCGCCTGATCATCCGCAGGCGCAAGAAGTAAGCGGCAGTGTAAGGAGTAATAGTGAGCAGAAGTTTGAAGAAAGGTCCTTTCGTCGAGCCGCGTCTTCTTTCCCGCATCGCGGCGATGAATGCCAGCGGCGAGAAGAACGTCGTGAAGACCTGGTCGCGCGCGTCCACCATCTTCCCGGAGATGGTCGGTCACACCATCGCCGTCCACGACGGCCGCAAGCACGTGCCCGTATACATCACCGAATCCATGGTCGGCCACAAGCTGGGCGAGTTCG
>DMNP01000192.1 GCA_003452695.1 Eggerthellaceae bacterium | reverse complement strand
GTGGCGGGATCCCCCTCCCCCTTGTCGAGCGGCGGCGACACGCTTATCTGGGGCATGCTGCTGGACGAAGACGAACTCGAAAACCTGGATGGCGTCGTGCTCGAGCCAACCGACCAGTTCCAGCGCCTGAACTGGTCCACGCAACGCGACGAGTTCTCAAACAGCAAATCCTTCACGAGCACCGACACGATTGCGGTGGTCGGCGACGGCAGCGGCGACGGCAAGACGTATGTGAAAGGCCTGCGCTACAGCATATCGGCCAAACGCACGAACGCCGAATCCAGCTCCATCGGGCGCGACCAGCTGCAATGCATCGAATACCGCGACGTGCTTACCCTGCCCCCCGGCACGCGCTGGCGCGAGGGGCTTGTCGAGGCAATCCAGGCAGGCAACTGGACATACGCCAGCCCCTCGTCGAGCACCGGCGTGGCCGTGGTAATCGACGGCAAGATGCATCAGCTGGCATCGGGCTGGAACCCCAGCACGGGAGGGCAGAGCTATCCGACGCTTGCCGTGGAAGACGGCGAAGTGGTCATGTACTGGAGGCATTCCGCCACTTCGAACTCTTACAGCCTTTCCCCGGTCGAAATGGGCATCGTTTACGGCAACAGCGTTGTAGAGGCGCTTTCGCCGTATGCCGAAGGGGTGTACACGCCCTTCACGAACACCATCGAAGCCACGTACCGCTACTCGTATTCCGACCCCTACACCAACGTTGCGCAGGCGCAGGCCAGCGTGAAGGCCACCGAGGGAAAGTTGGAAGTGAACAAGACCAACGACAGCAACACGATGAACTACGGGTCGTATTACGAATACACGCTTTCGCTTTCGAACTCGGGGTCGCTGCCTTACGACGGCATCGGCACCGTTACCGACACGCTGCCCCAAATGCACTACATAACAGCCGACAACATGGAAACCATGCTTCTGGAGCGCGCGGACTGCAAGCTCGTCATTACCATCGCGAACGCCACGCTGTGCAGTACCACGGGCATAACGCGCACGGTTACGACAGCCGACGGCACGACGGCCACGACCGCCGGCGTGCAGGAAAACGGCATGGGCAACAAGTACAACGGCATGACGAACGTAGACGAATCCGAGCTGACCACCAACGCCCTCATTACGCTCGCACGCGACGAGCAGGGCCGGATCGTCGTGTCGATGCACGACGAAGCGCCGGGATCGACATTGCCCGACCGCGCCATCGTAATCGGGCAAGACGCCCCGAGCATCCGCGAGGCGCTGGATTCGCTGGGCTATGTCGTAACCTACGACGCAACCTATGGCCTGGTCTGGAATTTCGCACGTGAAGACGGGTCGCTGTACCCCCTGCCCAGCGGCAACAGGATACACATTGCCCTGCGGTCGTCGGACAAGAGCACGTTCATGATGCTGGACGGCGATGTGCTGGAAGAGCACAACGACCTGACCAAGACCAGCCGAAACTACATGCACGTGTACGGCAGCAATCCCAACGAGGAAATCGGCAGCTCGCATGCATACTGGACAGCTGTTTCGCAGCGCGAATTCAAGCTGAACAAGGTGGCCTACTTGGGAAATCGGGTTGTCGGGGCATCTGGCAGCGGATCGAAGAGCATGGCGGTAACGGCGGGCAACACCTTGGACTACGTCGTTTCCGTAAGCTCTGACAAGCCGTCGTACGGCAACGGCGGTCAGGCGCACCACTACGAAGCCCTTCCCCTGGTGGACCATATCGAAGGCGGCCAGATACTGCTGGTGCCAGCCGTGCCGGAAAACGACTCCTTCGCCGATCGCTACGGCCTGACCGCAACCGAGATAGAGGGAGCTGCATACTATCTGGTAAGCGAGCCGAACACCTACGACAACGTGTTCTTCGGCGGGTACTGGGCCGACCGCATCGAGCTTACTCGCGATTCGGGCGGCATCGATGCGCTTGTGTACTGGTACTTCGATTACACGTCGGCCAACACATCGCGAACCGTGTCGTACAAGACGCTCGTCGACCCCCTGAACATCGACCCCGATGGAGGATTCTTCGCGCTGGGCAACGAAGCCTGGTTGAACGACCACCAGAAACACCGCCTGTATGCACCGACGTTCATCGTGGGATCGCGCGTGAACTCCGACAAGAAAATCGTTACCCACAAGGGCGATACCCCCGACGGCGACGAGCTGGAAAGCCAGAGCACGCTGAAGGAGGGCGACACCGTTACCTACCGCTTCATGCTTCGGCATATCGGCAGCGGCTCTTCTACGGTTACGCGCGCAACGATGTACGACCGGTTGCCCCCGAGCACAGCAGCACATCGCTGGACGAAAGACGATATAACCATTACGTACGTCGAAGGCGACAACGTGACCGTCGTGAACGGCGACAGCTGGGATGTGGAAGACGCATCGCCGAGCGGGGCCGATGCGGACAATCCCGACCAGCAGTACCTTTGCTGGAAAGACGATTTCTCGATGACGTTCGTCGGCACCGCCTATATCTATGCAACGCTGAAAATGCCCGAAGACACCCCCGACAACCCCGCATGGTCGATGTACGGGCGCTCGTATGGCGCCAACCCGATAGAAAACACGCTTTCGGTGTTCGATTTCCGCAGCCAGGTCATTCACGACGTGCAGACAACGACGGCGTGCGGGCTGCAGAAGGGCGTAGCGGAAACCGGCTATATGGCCGACATGGTGGGAGCGTACACGAGCAGGCATAACTACGAGCTGGTACTGGACCCGACCGAGACGGGGCGCGAGATATACGTGAACGATTGCGGCGTGCGGGGTTTCGTCATGTACTACGCCACCCTGTTCAACGGCGGTTCCACCCGCATGTACCTGAACGATTTGCAGGACCGCCTGCCGCAGGGGTTCACCTTCATCGGCGGCCGCGGCATGAACGGCTTCATTCCCGACTATGATCGACATTACGGGTCCACGTATTCCTATGACACAGGCTTGCCCGAATACCGCAACGGACAGCGGGAATTCAGCTGGTCCACGTATTACAAGAACTACGGCGATTGGAACACCTCGGCGGACTACCGCCCCGTCGTGGATGCCACGAACGACAGCGGCGACCTTCATCAGAAGATCGCTTGCATCGAGGCCAGCTTCGCCGCATCCGATCCGCAGCTGGTAACCTTCCACATCGAAAACGGCGACGACGGCACCTTGGGATACGATTCCGTGCGCGGCAAGTACTACCTGGCGCCCAACGAGTACCTGACGTTTTGCTACGTGGCGCGCACCAACGCATACGCCGACACCGAACAGCTGGCCAACAACCACATCGCCATGCCCTTCGAGGACGTGAGCGGCGGCGGCGTGCAGCTGGACCTTGAAACGGAGCTGACGTCGTGGACATTCGACGGCCAACGGGCCAACGACGGCAACCGCAGCCTGCTGGACACCGACGAGGTTGCCAGCGCCTATGGCTACAAGGGCGGCGACGAGTCCACGAAATGGCTGGCTTCGAACGTTACCGTCGAACGGGGCGAGCCGTTGCCCGGCATCGAAAAGGTCGTGGAAAAGACGACGAAATCGAATGGCGACGTCGGCGAAGACGACTTTGCCGACAAAGAGGACACGCTGAACTGGACCGTGCGCTATTACAACAACGGCACGGCGCCGCTCTACGACTTCGTGCTTACCGACGTCATCGACGATCCGTATCGCTTCGTCGGCGACGTGTGCTTCAAGGTCGAAGGGCCCCGGAACTTCTATCACGACGGCCTGTACCGAGAAGATTCCGACTATTCCCAGTTCAAAACCCAGCGAGAACAGTATTCCAGCACGGCCCTGTATTCCGGCGGCACCGGTTACACCGATTATACGGGCAACCCCTTCATCACCTTCACCGGATGGGACACCAACGAGCAGGGCAGGGCCGTGGCCACCGTGCGCGCGGGAGAACGGGGGCAGTACAATCGCTGGGGCAGGACCGACTACCACATCACCGTGGACGGAGACCCCGTGGCCATTCCCTATTTCGTCATTGAATTCTCCGGAGGCTATCACGGCGCCTTCGGGAAAACCAGGATGGACACCCAGCCCGGCTACGCCATCGTCCACCTGACCACCACCGCCAAGGGCAACCTGCAGATGCAAGTGCGCTTCAGCGATCCGCGCATGGGCATCCCGGCGGGTGGTACGGGACGACTGAAGCTTTCGACCGAAAACGGGACCGACCAGTACTTCAACAAGGACATCTTCAACAACGCGTTCATCACTCCCGTCGAAGACATGGGATGGGGCCAGGTCATGCATGGCGAAGAGGCAGCATGCGACATCTACGTTTCCGACGAGCAGGGCGCGTTCCGGCAGGTGGCGGGCGCGCGGTCGGTGCATAGCAATGCAGCTATTCCGGTCGCGTATGGCTATTTCGCCAAGTCGGTGAAAAGCGTTTCGCAAGTCGGCGACCCGGGCAACACGGCTGCGTCCACCGATGCGCGCAACTACATCGTGCTGCCGAACGAAGAGACAGATTTCCGCTTCACGAACACGGTCCTGAACACCACGCCACGCAACATGAACAAGCTGGTGATAATCGACAACCTGCCGGAAGTCGGGGACCACGCAACGTTCATGCAAGACGCCGAAGAGGGTCAGCAGCCAAACGACCCGCGCAACAGCGAATACGACGTGGCCTTTGCGAACGACCCCGAAATGGCGGTTATCGTCACACACCCCGACGGGACCGTTGCCGACATAACCGATTCATGCCACATTGAGTATTCCCATGCCACGGCCTTCGACTCCGCCGACTGGAACGGTTCCCCTGCTGGGAAATGGGGTTCGTTCAGCACTGCGGCTCGGTCGTTTCGCGTTGTGTACGACGGCGCGGTCGGAGGACCCGACAAGCTTGCGCCCGAAGACCAGATTGCCGTGCAGTACCGCGCAACGATACGGACCCCGAACCCGAAGGCAGGGCAGGCGGCCTGGAACAGCTTCGGGTACCATTTCCGACTTGAAGGCCTGACGGCCGAGCTCGAGGCAGCACCGAAGAAAGTCGGCGTGCGCGTTCCGTACGTGCCAGACGTGCGCAAGCGCATAACCGATTCCTCGGCCCAGCCACGCCAGGCGAAACACGACGAGACCTTCCGCTTCCTCGTGCACGAAGGCGCGCCATTCGACGCCGACGCGCTGCCGGGGGGCTTCAGCGACGCTCAGCTGGCAACGCTGCTCGGCAATGCCGGCCGCAAGGCCACGTTCGTTACGCTGACAGTCGAAGCGGGCAAAAGCGCTTCGAACACCGTGCGCATAGACGACTTCCGCGAATTCGCCTACGACGAATCTGGCGGATGGACCGAAACCGGCAATCCCTGGACATGGACCAGCGGGAACAGCTATACCATCGTCGAGCTGCCGCTTTCGCAGGAGCAGGCCAAGAACTATTACTACTATGGCACGGACTACGACAAGACGCAGCAGGGGCACTCGTTCGTATACGACCATAGGGTGCAGCAGCTGTTCACCGCGCAGAACCGCCTGCGCGACTGGACGGCATCGGTGATTAAGGTAGCCGAGGAAGATGCCACGATGCGGCTTGGCCAAGCATGGTTCGGGTTGTATTCGCGCTATTCCGACGATGCAATCGCCGAAGAAGACTTCGTGGAAAGCGGCGCCGGCGACGCGCTGAGCCAGACGCGCTATCGAGCAACGCAGCCGCATGTGGACACAAGCGGGAACGCCTGGTATCTGAGCGCGATCGGCTGCACGGATGCAAGCGGGAAGCTGAACTTCGATGCCCTGATGCGCGACGATTATCTGCTGGTCGAGCTGAAGGCGCCACCGGCGGTCGGCGATATGAAGTTCGGCATGCCGAGCGTTCACGAATGGATGCTTTCGCGCCCTGCCGTCGAACACCAGGTGGTTACCGCACAGGCTACGGTTGCCGACCCGACCGCCTACGAGCTGCCTGCCACCGGCGGCTCGGGCGCAAGCGCCTTCGTGGCCGGCGGCCTGGCCCTGGCAGCATGCGCGCTGGCCCTGCTTCGCCGCAGGGCAAAGTAGTGTGCCAGGGGGACGTTTCCCCTTGACACACGCGCCAGCGTGTCAGGGACGGCTCTTGCGGCAACAGCGCATGTGTCAAGAGAAACGTCCCCCTGACACACGATCCACCCGCAACCCGCGCCTCGCCGGACACGAGGGCGGCCTTGCGGGTGAACGGGGCCGCAAGAGCGGGCCTTTCGGCCCCCCGCGGGCACATGGCGGGGGTTGCGGGTGGAATCCCGAGTTGCCGCCGAGAGCCGACCTGGGAAAACGCCGCCGGGGGCCTCCCGGGAAGCTGGAAATCCACCCGCAACCCCGCCCTCGCGCGCCGGAACCCCGGGAAACGGCGATC
>DMNP01000176.1 GCA_003452695.1 Eggerthellaceae bacterium | reverse complement strand
TTCCCTTCTTGGTTCCCTTCTTCACCTTCACCTTGCCGTTCTTGGCAATGGACACCTTGCCGCCCGCGGTCTTGGCCGCCTTGTACGTTACCTTGCCGCCACTCGTGGATCTGAACGCCACCGCCACCTTCTGGGCCTTCTTCTTCACCTGCGCGAACTTCACCGAATACGCCCTCTTCGCAGCCTGCACCTCCTGCGCGGCCTTGGATATTGTGAAGACGGCGGCAGGGCTCGTTGCAGCTTCGTGGTTGGCATCGGCCGCAACCGTGGCCTTCACGTAGTACGTGCCCGCAGCCACGACGTTTGCAGCCGCAATCCGCTTGGTGCAAGCGCGGTCCGCGTAGTATGCATACGCAACCGAAGCCGCCGCATCGCAACCCGTCAGCTTGCCGGAATATGTCAGTGCCTTGCCCGTGTACACCTTGGACTGCGCGGCTAGCTGGACAGACGGCTTCGCCTTGGCAATGGCGAACTGCGTGCTCGCCCTGCCCTTGTACGCGTTTTGGCCGTAAACCATGGCGGTCGCCGTGCCCGCGGCGGTGTTGTTGGTCGCCCGCACGATGTAATCCGCGCCATAGGCGAGCTGCACGCCGTTCAGCGTTACGCGTATCTCGTTGGCTGCAGGAACCTTCGCCTTGCCGTCGTAGGCATAGGAGCCGGTCACGACGATTTTCACTGCGTCGATGGACGTTCGGTCGGCTACCGTGGGCGCCTTATACGCTGTCGGGGACACCTGCAATGCAATGGCGTCGTAGAGCGAGCGCGTATCCGCGCCGTACGCATAGACGATGCTGCTGTTTCCCCCCAGCGAAAACGTGTAGCTGCCGTCCACGCTGCCCGACGGGCCCCAGGCCAGGAACAGCTTGTCGGGCGCGCCGATGGTGCCCGCATCGCAGTTGGTCACGTCCACGAGATAGTTCTCGTAGTCGTCCATCTGCACGAGGTTCCACATGTGATTGCCCGCACCCGTGCCGCCGGCCATGGCGCCCGCCACCGTATAGCAGTTCACGTCCTCGAAGCCAGACAGGTCGCAGAGGTACTGGAAGGCCTTCGCATAGCCCTCGCACACCACGTTCGTGCTGGAATCGCCGTCGAACACCGAAATGAGCTGCCAGGGGTCGCCGTAGCTCTTGCCGCCCGTAGAATGGTCGTAGCTCACTTCCTCGCAAATGGCATCGCGGTATGCGGCCAGCCGCTGTACCACGCTCTTGCCCTTGCTGCCGTCCACGATGGATTGCGCCTTGGCGATAGCCGTGCCCACCTTTGCCGCGAGCGGGTTCTGCATGGTGAACTTATCTGCGCCGCGATAGTCGGCGGATACGGGAAGGGGAAGGATGAGCTTGGCGTTTACGATCAGTTTGCCATTTATAACGTTGGCCTCAATCGGGATGCTCGAAGTGTAGCCCTCCGTTCCGTCAAACCAGTACATTTCGTACGGACAATCGGTGCAAAGCGCCAGAATCGCCTTTGCAACATCGACTTTATGCAACAATTCCGATACGGCATTCAGCGCTTCTTCGTTTATGCCTGCACGGTTTCCCAAACTTGAGACGCCCAAATCCTCGGCAGTGAAGGAAGTGGGCAGGCCCAAATCGGCGTAGCTGATTTCGAACGTCGTGCTTGTCCGTGTGCCAGAGGCCACTTTGGCCACCTCTACCTTCAGGGCGTCGAGGAGCTCTTTCTCCGCATCGGTCAGGGTGGTCTTCTCGGGAAGTGCTTGCGAGGCCAACGTGGAGGCATTGGGCAGCGCGGCATCCAGCCGTTGCTGCGCGTAGGCGTTGAACAAAGCCTGGGGGTCGTCGCTCGGCAGCGCATCTACGGTCTGCTGCGCCAGCGGCATTTCGAAAGCCGCATCGGCGCCCGAAGCGTCCATATCGCCTGCCAGCAAGCTTTCCTCTGCCAACGCCTGCGCGGGCGCCGCCAGACACGCCACCATGCACGCAAGAGCAAGCACCCGGGCCAAACGCCTTCCGTGCACCCTCGGCTGTATCGCTGAAATCATACGAACCTCCCACTCGCGCCATGCTTTCGCATCCACCCGACCGCCGTCTGGGCGCAGCAAGCCAGGCTATCGTCAACTTTATCAGCATTCTACCAGCCACAAGGCCCTTCTGGTGCGATTGCAGGGGCAAAAAATGGCCCGACAGGCGCAGAAGGTGTTACTGCCCACGGCCCGGCCAGCGACGGGGAGATTCGAATTTTCCATATTTGATGGGATAGAACCGCAATAGCCGAGTATAAAGGTATATGAAAACGGCGGAAAGGGCCAATTATGAAGAATGGGGATATGGAGCGAATCCTAAGACAGGGGTTCGGGAAAGGCAGCGCGGAGTTTCGCGAACAGCTGCTGAAGCGCTGCTTGACGGTTCTCGAATCGGGAGAACAGGCGAACGTCGATGCCGACGAGTACGCCATAGAATTGGAGCTTAAAGACGATATGCTCGACGCCGTCGCTGGCGGATGCAACAGCTATCCTGAATGCAATACGACGGTACAAGACGAGCGGATCTGAACGACGCGCTTCGCACGCCATACTCGATGTGTGCAGAATCGTAAACAATCGTAACATCATTTGAATAAGGGGTAATCTTGAAGCCACGAGGAGGCAGTCGTCGCACGGGGTCGATGGAACTCGTTGCCGTCGACCAGCCAATGGGATTAGGTTTGCACTTGTGCCAAATGTATTTCGGCCTGTCCATGCTGCTGGCGCTCGTGTTCGGTTTTCTGCACGAGCATCGACTGCACCACCGGCATGATCGCCAACCGCGACTTTCAGCTGTGGGACTACCGCGGCATGCCCTTCAACTTCATGGGGCAGATTTGCCTGCAGAACTCGCTGGTCTACAGCATTGCCGCCACGGTTATCGTATGGGTGGTCTACCCCGCCATGGACAAGGCGTTCCACCGCGCGCCGCGCGGAGTGGTGAATGCGCTGGCCTTCGGTCTTATCGGCATGTACCTGTTCCTGGCAATGCTGAACTTCATCGCCGTCCCAACCCCCTTCGCCTAGCGCGCGATAACCGGCTGCAAAAAACCTACGGGGTCGGATTTTGTGGCAGGCATTCGACGGACACCGTGCGATACTATGGCAATTGAAAATGCACAAGCGGGCGGACGGGAGGCGAATCCTATGGGCGACGGCAATGCTCTGACTCCGGAACAGCAAAGCAAGCTTGAAACGCTTCGTGCGGCGCTGGCCGAATACGATGGGTTGGCGGTGGCGTTTTCGGGCGGCGTGGATTCTTCCCTGCTCGCAGCAGTGGCGCACCAGGTGCTCGGCGACCGCGCGATTGCGGTTACGGGACGAAGCGCTTCGATTCCCGCGCGCGAAATCGAAGAGGCGCGCGAGCTGTGCGCGCAGTGGGGCATGCGCCACGTTATCGTGGAAACGCACGAGTTCGACATTCCGGGCTTCGACCACAACCCGCAGGATCGCTGCTATCACTGCAAGCGCGAACTCCTGTCCTGCATTGCGCGCGCAGCCCAGGAACACGGCATACGCACGTTGGCGGAAGGGTCG
>DMNP01000331.1:580-7749 GCA_003452695.1 Eggerthellaceae bacterium | reverse complement strand
TCGCGAAGGCCGAGAAGCTCGACCCGAAATCCAACGTGTACTACCTGAACCTCCCCAAGCGCTGGGTCGCCGGCCAGCTGATCGACCCCATGGCCGACGAGGTCGTCATCGGGGCAACCGTGACCATGCGCGAGGAAGGCGACGAGGGCGCCGAGGTCTTCACGACCACGACCGACGAGTTCGGCGACTTCTGGTTCCGCCAGGTGGAGGGCAAGGAGTACCATCTGTGGCTCGACGCCGAGGGCTACGTCGAGCGCGAGCTGACTGCCGACGCCACGCAGGCCGACGTAAACCTGGGGCGCATCGGCGTTTACAAGATGATCCCGCTGGGGTAGACGCGCCTATTCCCGAGGGTCTGGCAGCGTGCAAGGCGGTGCGGGAGCAGTTCCCGCACCGCCTTTTCATAGCAAAAGCACTTCGAGCCTCGCGTCGAGCGCTGCCGCGATGTCTTCCAGCAGGCCGAGCGTCGGGTTGCCCTTGCCCGACTCGATGCGGCTGAGAACCGTTTGGGTGATTCCCGCGCGCGCCGAGAGCTGTACTTGCGTTAAGCCCGCTTCCTGGCGGGCTGCGCGGATTTGCCTCCCTATGCGCTCTGCGGCATTTGGCGGCGATGAGACGCGCGCTGCCTTCGATGCGTGTTCGTCGCGCATGGTATCGTCCCGTTCGCTCAGGCTGACGAACGCATAGTGGACTTCGCCTGCACGACGCGTGCGCCGCACGTGCGCAAGCACCTCGTCGGCGAAGAGCGGGGGGAGGGCTGGGACCGAACCGTGTTCGGCGGGTATCGCTGCGGCATCGAAGCCCTCGGGCAAGTCGAGCTCGTAGGCGAGCAGGTCGTCGTCCGACGAGCGACCGTTGCAGGCTGCGAACAGCGCGACCACGTCGTAATCGCATAGCCCGTTGGCCCGCAGCACCTCGCCGATGTTGTGGCGGCTTTCGGGCACGATGCGCGAGCGCGCCCAATCCTCGCTCTCATGCGGGGTGGCGCATCGGCCTTCACGCCGCACGCAGAACGACAGCGACAGGGGAAGGCGCCGCTCGGTGCAGGCCTGCGTCAGCTGCAGCAAGAAGCAGCCCTGGCGGCTTGCCTCAGACGGCTGCCATACGAGAACGCCGATGGGGTCAGCCTTGCGCCTGGAGGCGTCCGCTATCGCGAAAATCCTCATACCGGCACCACCTTTCCCAAATCATGCGCCAGAGGAACCGGGCGAACTCCCGCCCCGAAACGCCTTGAATCGCGCCGTCGAGCGCGGTTTCGAGGCCCTGGAAGAACGCGCGCTCGTGCGCTTCGGTTAGCCTGGCGATGCCAAGGCCGGGCGGGACGAAGCGCAGGAGGTTCTGTTCGAGCGAGCGCGTTCCCAGGAAGTTGTTGGCCACGACATCGCCCGTCGGCTTAACATCGGCAAGCTGCGAGGAATTGAAAGTCGAGAAGCGCAGCGAGAGGCCGCTGTCGAACAGGGGGGCAAGGCGAATGCTGCCGCTGCGGTCTTTCAGCACCTCGAGGTTGGCCCCGTGCCGGTCTCGGTTTGCGATGAGGTAGTCCACGAGCATGGTCTTCTGAACCTCCGCGCCCCAGCCGAAACGTTGGCAGAATTCCAGCCGCCCCTCGCCGGGTAGGCGATTCAGCCCGTAGAACCGTGCGAGCGCCATCTTGCTTTGCCCTTGCTTGCGAAACGAATCCGACTCGGAGAGCCATGTCTCGAAGGGCTGCCCGTCAATCGTGATGCGCGCATGCACGAGCCGATAGGGAGCGTGCTCTATGCAGAGCGCATTCATCAGGCGAGATGCGATGAGCTCGTTGACGCACTCGTGCCCATATACGCCGTTCGCCTCGTCGTAGCACGAGAGCTTGTAATACGTGGCGGCCACTCCTTCGCCGCGGCGCGCCTTGAGGTACGAGCCGCCCGTTGCCGAGCTGGTGGCCGATTCCGACCAATCCAGGTTCGTGAGGTCTTGTAAGACCGGCTGTATGTCGACAACGCTCTTGAACGCGATCCTTTCGGCTATCGTTTTCCAAAAAATAACTTATAAGTACTATCGTAACAAGAGATGGGCGAAGGTCTCTTCAATGGTCGAACTGTTCGGGGTGTATCTCGCGGGAAGTTCGATCTTGTGCGCTCACGCGCGATTATTCGTGCCGTAGGCGATGGCCTTGCCGTCCATGACGGCGAAGGCGCGGCCGAGCTCGCTCATGTCGTACGCGTTCCGCTCCGTTTTCGAGAATTACGATGACTAAGCATCGAGAAATGCTATTCCCCCAGGTCTTGCGCTTGAATGTTTCAAGTGTTCATAATCAACCTCAACGTTTTTGACGAGCCGTGAAAGGCTCAGAGAGGAGAAGCGTTATGTTGAACATTGCGAAAAACAGGAAGGTGGCGGCGTTGCTCGTGGCTGCGTTGGGCGCCGTGCTGGCGTTTGGCCTTGCGGGGTGCGGCGGTGGTTCGGCGGCCTCATCGAATGCTTCGACGTCGACTTCGGGGTCTGCGACTGCGAGCTCTGCGGGTGCGCCTTCCGATGATACGGTCATCAAGATAGGCGCGACCCCCACGCCACATGCGGAGATTCTCAACGATGTGGTTGCACCGCTCGTCGAGAAGGCGGGTTACAAGCTCGAAGTCGTCGAATTCACCGACTACGTGTTGCCCAACACGGCAACCGAAGACGGCGAGCTCGATGCCAACTATTTCCAGCACCTGCCGTATCTCGAGGACTTCAATGCCGAACAAGGTACGCATCTGGTGAGCGTTGCTGGCGTGCACATCGAGCCCATGAGGGTTTACGCAGGCAAGACGGCATCGCTCGATGCGCTCGCCGATGGGGCGCAGGTGGCCGTGCCTAACGACACGACCAACGAGGCGCGCGCCCTGCTGCTCCTTCAGACCGCGGGTCTCATCGAGCTCGCCGATCCCACCAACTTGGCTGCTACGCCCAAAGACATCAAGTCCAACCCGAAGAACTTGCAGTTCGTCGAGGTGGAGGCGGCTACGGTGCCCGCCGTCTTGCAAGACGTCGACATTGCCGTCATAAACACGAACTATGCGCTCGGCGCCAATTTGGCATCCGACCTCATCCTGCAAACGGAGGCCGGTGACTCCCCGTACGTGAACGTGGTGGTCGTGAAGGAAGGCAACGAGAATTCCGCCAAGACGAAGGCGCTCGTCGATGCTGTTACGTCGCAGGAGGTGAAGGACTACATCAACAAGACGTACAACGGCGAGGTCGTCCCCGTGTAGCAGCGCGTCATAGCGGCCGGTGTGCGAATCGGCGCGATAACTCGGTATGACATGCGGGGCCGTTACCGGCTCCGCAAGCTGCGTCCTGTTGGTTCAGGGGGATGCTCCCCATTGGGCCAAAGGCGGAAGGTCTTGTTTGGACGGTCTTTGGGAGGGGGTGGCCCGTGATAGAGCTGCAACAAATCGGCAAGGTGTACCATGCGAGCGACGGCGACAATCGCGCGCTCGAAGACGTGAATCTGACCATACGCGATGGCGACATCTTCGGCATCATCGGCGAGTCGGGCGCCGGTAAGTCCACGCTTGTGCGCTTGCTGAATCTGCTTGAGCGTCCGACTGAGGGCCGCATCATTGTAGACGATACCGACATCACCGATTTCACGGGCCGGCAATTGCGCGAGCTGCGTGCGAACATCGGCATGATTTTCCAGAATATCAGCCTGTTCCAGCAGCGTACGGTGCTGCAAAACGTCATGTTCCCTCTTGAGGTACGACGCGAGCCGAAAACCCAGAATGCCGAGCGTGCTCACGAGCTTTTGCGCCTCGTGAGCCTCGACGATAAAGCGATGCGTTATCCCGGCGAGCTTTCAGGTGGCCAACAGCAACGAGTTGCCATTGCCCGCGCTCTGGCCAATCAGCCGCGGTACATGCTTTGCGACGAGGCGACAAGCGCGCTCGACTCGCGCACAACCGTGCAGGTGCTCGACCTGCTTGGGCGGATCAACGCCGAGTTGGGCGTGACGATGGTGGTCATAACGCATTCGCTTGCCGTTGCCCGGCGCATCTGCAACCGAATAGCCGTCATCGATGCCGGGCGCATCGTGGAAGAGGGCCGTACCGCTGACGTATTTGCCAACCCGCAAAGCAAGATGGCGCGTGAACTTTTGGATTGGGGCTTCGAGACGCTGGAGGAGCCGGCCGGCGCGCCGCGTCAAACCGAGGGCGAGGAGGCGATTCGTGGCTGAGTTCTTCGACAAGTACGGGGCTCTGCTCGCTCAGGGTACGCTTGACACGCTGGTCATGACGATAGCATCCTGTCTGTTTGCGTATCTCGTTGGAATGCCTCTTGGCATTTGGTTCTCCGTCACGGCGCCAGGTGGATTGCGGCCCAACCGCGCCGTGAACACGGTGCTCGGATGGATCATCAACATCGGGCGCTCCATCCCGTTCATCATCTTGCTTGTGGCTATCATTCCCTTTACCCGTTTGGTCGTGGGGACATCGCTCGGCGTTGCAGGCGCGGTCGTGCCGCTCACGGTTGCCGCCGCCCCCTTCGTTGCGCGTATCGTCGAACAGAGTCTGGCTGAAGTCGACAAGGGGCTCATCGAGGCAGCTCACAGCTTTGGCGCGAGCAACTTCCAGATTGTGACGAAGGTCATGTTGAAGGAATCGTTGCCCTCGCTCGTGCGCGGCGCCGCCATCACGTTTGTGAACCTGTTCGGCTATTCCGCCATGGCGGGCACAGTCGGCGCCGGCGGTTTGGGCGACATCGCCATTCGCTATGGTTACCAGCGTTTTCAGGGAGACGTCATGCTCGTGGCGGTCGTTCTGTGCGTCGTTCTCGTACAGGTCTTCCAGACCTTGGGCGACCTGCTTGCGCGCGCCATCGATAAGCGCGCGTAGGCCCACTCGGCGTTTGTGAATCGCACCTGTATGCAGTGAGCTCTTCAGGGTTGCCACTTTTTCGAATTGCCGACGGTTTCGGCAAGGGTAAAGACGCCCTTACTGCTTCAGGTGCGCGGAAATGCCGTCGAGGTTCTCCATGACGAGGATTGATTCGAGTACGCGGTGGCGCACGTTGAAGTCGTCCAGGTCGAGGGGGCAGAGCTCCAGGATGCGCTTCATGCGGTAGGTGAGCGTGTTGCGGTGCACGTACAATTCGGCGGCGGTTTTCAGGGTGTCGCGATCGTTTTTCAGGTAAGCCGACAACGTGGGCAGAAGCTGTACGGCATGGGTTCGGTCGTGTTCGCTCAAGGTGATGACAGCCGGATGGCAGAACGCTTCGAGCTCTTCGACCGATGTGAAGTTCAGGTACGGTTGGTAAGCGGCCACGTCGCCATAACACACCATGTCATCGCCTAGCCCCATCGCATCGCAGATGCGCAGCGTCTCGCACGCTTGGCGATAAGCGCGCGGCGTATCCAGGAAGCTGTCTTGCACGTCGCTCACGGCTGCATGACACTGCTGGTTGCGACAGATGCCCTTCACTTTGCGCAGTACCGCAGCTTTTTCCTTGTGGCTTTTCAGCTGGAAGAGCGCGACTACCTGGCCGTTATGCGAGACGGCGCGGCAGCCTTGGCGATCCTCGAGCAGCCGTGCCAAGTGCTCGCGTCTGAAGTCGCTGTCGACCGAAAGCTGCACGATGGCGACAACCGAAAGGGCGGCAGCATTGAACGACAGGGCGTCGAGCTGGCTTCGTATGTACGCGGGGTCGCTCAAGCCGCCCGTGAGCCAGTCGATGACGAAGTGCTCGTACAAAGGCCCGCGTCGCGCTTGGTACGACGGGTCGGCTTGCAGGGCGCGCAACACGATGGGTGCCGCCGCGTTGACGAGTTCCAAGTCGCATTGCGAGATAACCCGGTACATCTGCACGACGAACAGGTGCCCTTGTACCTTTCCCGCATGCCGTAGGTTGTAATTGGCGAACGGCACATAGAAGAACTCGGAGTTCACGATGGTCGCTTCGTTTGCCGATTCGATGTCGTGCAGCTCGTTGCTGCGGATGAGGCTGGCGATGACGTCGTACGACAAGTAGCCGCGCTTGGCTGCGTTCATCCAGTTGACGCTCATCTCCTCGAGGTCGGGGTCGTCGGTGATGGCCATAACCTTGAAGCTGGAGTCGACGATGTACACGGAATTGCCCACGAGCGCCGAGAGCTCCTCGACGATGCTGCTTAAACCGCCTTCTTGCCAGGCGTAGTCGTTCATGCGGTCGAACGCGCTGTCGAGCTCGTCGAGAACGTCGGACACCGCGTTCAAAAGAGATGGTGCATCGGTTGCGTTCTCGATGACAAGGCACGGCGTGCGCCATGAGCGATCGGGGAGGCGCGAGAGCGCGAAAGAGCAGCTGGCATTTTTGTCGCAGCTGCCGGGGTTAACGTGAGGCGCATCGGCGCATGCGTAGAGGGTTTCGGCCTCGAGGGGCTGCCCGTCCGTTGGCAACAAACGCACTTTGCGCACGAACGCATCGCGGCCGTTCATGGCGAGCGCCCGGAAGCCCTTGTTGCACAGGCGCTCGGCTATCAATTGCAGCGAATAACGCACGTTGCCTCCCTCGTCGTGCGTACGTATGGTGCCAGCTTACAATAGAATTATGCAACCGGCACAAATTTTATCTTCAGCTATCTCATGATGAGCTGATTACTTGCTTTCCCGTCATGTCTACGATGAATGCAGCAAGAAGGTTCTACGTGGCGTAAAGGCAATAAGAGAAGGAGCAGTCATGGGTTTGTACGAAGAGCGGCTACAGCGTACATTTGATGCAGTCAGCATGAAAAAGGTCGACAAGATTCCCTTTTCCTACAGCGGGCCGGCGTACATCGCCAAGGCTCAGGGTCTGAGCATCGCCGATGCGCTGACCAAGATCGACCGCGCCGCCACGGCCGTCGTCGACTTCCTGCACGACCACCCGGGCATCGACACCATGCACAATCCGGTGCAGAACCCCTATGGCCTCTCGATTCTGTGGCTCTCGCAGATCAAGCTTCCCGGCGAGGAGCTGCCCGATGACGAACTGTGGCAACTCGACGAGAAAGAGCTCATGAGCGAGGAAGACTACCAGACCATCATCGACGAGGGATACGGCCCGTGGGCGGCGCGCTTCATGAAAGAGAAGATCGGCGACCCCATTGGCAAGATGGCCCCGCTGCAACCCGAGCGCGCCAAGGTGAACGGGCGCATCAGGGAGGAAGCCGACGTGGCCGTCATCAACGGCGC
>DMNP01000331.1:0-393 GCA_003452695.1 Eggerthellaceae bacterium | reverse complement strand
CCAACTTCTGCAAGACGCTCGAGACCAATAAGCCCATCGGCACGTGGGTGGGCGGTTGGCGTGCGGCACCGAACCTGATGAGCCACGACACCTTCATGGAATTCGTATGGCCCTACGAGGTGCAGTACGTGAACGCCGCCATCGAGCGCGGCGTGCTGCCCATCCTGCACTTCGACTCGCCGTGGGACAGCGAGCTCGAGACGCTTCGCGAGCTGCCGGCGCGCAAGTGCTTGCTCATGCTCGACGGCTCCACCGACATCCGCCTGGCGCGCGAGGTGCTCGGCGACCACATGGCCATCCAGGGCGACGTGCCCGCCACGCTTCTGGCCATGGGCACCGAAAGCGACACCTACGACTACGTGACGAAACTCATCGACGACGTGGGAAGCTCGA
>DMNP01000283.1 GCA_003452695.1 Eggerthellaceae bacterium | reverse complement strand
CCTTGCACGTCATTCCGGGCTTGACCCGGAATCTCATTGATGAAAAATTGCCTCGACGGAATGCCGTCGGGGCCTTTTTTTATTGCGTGAAACTCACGTTCGTGTTGATATTTTTGTAAACATTCTATTAACAAAATGGTCGGGCGTATAATTTCCTGTAAAAAGCGATGTGGATAACATCTGAACAAATTCCCCGACTTTTTCACAAAGTGCCCTTTAAAGAAATGTTTCACGTGAAACAATTTATCCCATCTGTGGATAACGGGTGAACTATGGTGATAACAGCATGTATCGGCTAATTATTTAATTGACAATCTAATAACATTCTAGTAACAATTATACTAACAACTGAAGGCCGCTAAATGCGCAAAAAAAGACCCGCTTTTGCAGCGGATCCTTTTAAAACCGTTAGTTCTATTTCGCGGCTAGACTAGAAAGCGAGACCGAAGGTCAGGTTGATGTCGGTGCCGAAACCGTTGGAAACGAGGTTTTCGGCATCTTCTTCGGCGTTGTCCTTGTTCTTGCCTTCGGCGCTTGCAGACATGATGTTGTAGCCGACACCGAGGTCGATGCTGAACGTTGCGCGACCAGTGCGGAACTTCCAACCGACCAGGACATAGGGGCCAAAGGCGTTGGCGCTTGCGCTTGCCTCGACATCGTCATCGTCGTAGTCGAGACCGACGTGGGCGAACTGGAGTTCGGCTTCGACGTAGAGACCCTTGTGACCGGGGTTCACGTAGTAGCGGAAGCCGCCGATGATTCCCAGGGCAAGCATGTCGAAGCTGGCGTCATCTTCGTCGATATCGTAGTAGTCGCTGCTCACGTACATGACTTCCGGGCGGATAATGACGGACGTGTGCGGCGTGACGGTGCGTTCGACGGTCACGAACAGGGTCTTGAGGCCGAGGGCTGTCATCACGACGAGGCTCACCGGGTGGATGCTGATGTTCCATGCCGGATCGTCGGCCGGTGCTACCGGTGCCGGAGCGCTGGTGGACTGCGAAGCTTCGGTGCTTTCGTAGGGGTTCTGTGCGAATGCCATGCCCAGAGAGATGGCGGTGATAAGTAAGAGCTTGCGTATCATTGGATTTCCTCCTTGTATGAATGGATGGAATTATAGCAAATTAATAATGTAATACAAGCCATCACGGGAAATTTTTTTAGAAAAAAATGTTGGGCATTATCACATTATGCCCTGTTGGAGTAATCTCCCCCGTGTTTTTTTTGCTTTTTCAGGTTATATTTTATTGATGTGATTTTATTACGTGTGTGTCGCGCCAAGCGCGCGTAGTTATAGAGGTATTAAATGACGCTAAATAAAAGTCTAGCTGTGTGGGTGCTCCTGGCTGTCACCCTGTCCATGGCGGCGCCGCAGAGCGCCAAGGTGCGTTCCGTTCTTGGCGACGTGTCGTTCAAGAAAAAGGGCCAGGGAGACTGGGCCAGCCTGCGTGTAGGCGCGAAGGTCCAGGAAAAGGACCTTATCCAGACGGACCTTGAATCCGGTGTGCTCATCTCGATGCCCGAAGGCAGCACGATCTCCATCGAGGAGAACGCGCTTGTCGAGTTCACGCAGGTCATGTTCATCAAGGATTCGCAGATTTCCGAAATCAACATCAAGAAGGGCCTCCTCCGGTTCAACGCGCAGAAGCAGACCGGCAAGAAGAGCCAGTTCAAGTTCAGGACCGGGACCATGACCGCATCGATTCGCGGTACGGACGGTACGGTGGGCATGACGGAAGGCGGACAGTCGTTCGGTGCCTTGAACTCGGGCGAGATGGTGATGGAAGAGAATGGCCAGCAGGTCTCGGTGAAGGCGAAGCAGTATGTCGCCTTCCGTAAGGGCAAGCCGCCCGTAGTTGTCGAGGCCAAGAACGCCGGTGACCCGGACTTCGCGAAGAAGATTGCGGCTGCAATTGACGATCCCAACAAGTCCGATGCCGAAATCCAGTCGCAGGCCAAGGAACTCGATGCAAAGATCGAGAAGCGCAATCAGGAAATGAAGTCCAAGTTCGAATGCAAGTTCGAGCGTGTGCCGGAAGTGGTGGGCGCCGACAGCATCGAGATCTTCGCGACCTGTACCGACGGCATGCAGGTGGCTATCGGTTCTGAACGCCACACCTCCGACGGTAAGCGTATGCGCTTCGTGCCCAGGTGGAGCCGTGGCGCGCTTGGCGCAAAGAAGTTCGATGCGCTTTGCTCCGTGGAACATACGACGTTCGAATGCGGCAGCATCGCATTCAACTACAGGCTTGACCGTACCGTGAAGATCATGAAGTCCGACATAAACAAGTGCGAGGCGCTGTACACCACCAGCGGCTATACCGACAACGAGGGCAAGCTCTCGATTTATGTGCGCGATAGCCTCGTGAAGGAACTTGTGCTCGAGAGGGATAATCCGGCGGCGGTCCTCAAGCTTGTCCCGGGAACTCACAAGTACAAGTTTGTGCCCGAGAACAGCCCGGAATTCGATGGAGTCATCGAGCGCGAACTGCAGTGCTACCCCAAGACGGGCGTGCATGTGAGCGTGCGCGGCGGCGCCAAGGAAGTTATCAAGAAGAAGGTTTCGCAGGGTGCGTCTATGTACCCGGAACTCATATTCGATGTCGAGAAGGTTCTCGACAACGACCCGTCCCAGATCCGGTCCGTAGATGTTGTTGTTGCCGGCCAGAAGTTCGAGACGAAGTACGTGCCTTCGGAAACGGGTATCGGCTACAGTGCGACGGTCCAGATTCCGCGCGGCAAGATGACCACGGTCAAGATCAAGGTCAACATGCGTAGCGGCGAGGTCGTGCTCGCGACGAAGGTCTACGAGTTCCGCTAGCCCCTAGGCCGCCAAGAATTTTAAGCAGGAAGCCGACCGCTCCCTGCTTTTTTGTTTGGCGTATATTACATTTTAGTTTGTATTTGTTTACAAAAAAATAATTGCCTCGTTTATCCGTAGTATTTATTTTATACGGAGTTGCAAACAAGGGAAAGTTCCCGATAAAATAAAAGGAGGCAACACTAGTGAAGAAACTCGTCATTTCCGTTTGTGGCGGCGGCGCCCTCGGTATTGGTCCCCTCAAGTTCATGAGCCTGCTCGAAAAGGATCTGGGTGCAAATCTCGCTGATGTGAGCGAAGCATTCGCGGGCACTTCTACCGGCTCGATCATTGCGAGTGGACTTTGTGAGGGCATGACGGCCCAGACGCTCTTTGACCTGTACAAGGCGAATCTCGAGAAGATTTTCAAGAAGAAATCCGGTACGCTTCCGCCGATTGCCCGTTCGAACTACTACCGCTACGACAATTCCGGCCTCAAGAAGCTCCTGTACGAGAACTTCCCGGGCAAGATGGACAAGTTCAACAAGCCTATCTACATCCCGACCACCTACATGAATGGCGAAAGCGTCGAGAAGGTGTGGGACCGCACCGACACCTGGATGGACCGCGCCTACGCCATCCTTTCGAGCTGCTCCGCGCCGACCTATTTCGACACGCTGACTCTTGACGGCAAGGTCTTCTGCGATGGCGGCATGTGGGCGAACGACCCCATCATGGTGCTGCAGTCCGGCCTCAAGAATCTCTGCGCAAGCAAGAAGAAGTACCGCGACCTCTTTGCCGACGGCATCAAGATCCTCACGTTCAACACCGGTATGATTACCCCGAACAAGGCCCCCGCGAAAAAGAACGCTCTGGGCTGGCTCGAATACATCATGGATGACTGGATTGCCCGTACTGGCAACTCGAACTACTTCGAGGCCTGCGCGAACATCGGCGAAGATAACATTTGCCGCGTTGCGCCGAAGGTCGACAAGAAGTACGCGATGGACGACCTTACCCTCGTCGACAAGGTCGCCAAGATCTGGGAAGACGAATACAAGAGGGTCAAGAAGGATGTCCTCAAGTTCGTGAAGTCCACGATGTAGTCGACACTTCCGATTGAAAAAATTCACCGGCCGCAGGAGCGGTCGGTGTTTTAATTTGATTCGGCGATAATCGCAGGGCGTTGCGGTTTAGCCCTTTGCGGCATCATCGTGCTTGTGCGTAACTATATCGTCGAGCACGGTGCGCTGGGCGTAGAGTTCCTCGGAGATGTGGCTGAAGGCCTCGACTACCACAGGGTCGAAGTGCTTGCCTGCGCCCTCGGTGATGATGGCCATCGCCTTCTCGTAGGTGAAGGGCTTCTTGTAGATGCGTTCGGCCACGAGCGCGTCGAACACGTCGGCCACAGCCATGATGCGCGCCGACAGCGGGATGTCCTCCGCGCTCAGCCCGTAGGGATACCCCTGGCCGTTCCATTTTTCGTGGTGGTACGCCGCCAAGCGCTGCGCCTCGTCCAGGTAACCCGCCTCGGACATGGCGCCCTTGGCGTCTTCCAGAATCTTCTCGCCTGCCGTGGTGTGGCTGCGCATGATGGCGAATTCTTCGTCGGTCAGCCGCCCGGGCTTGTTCAGGATGGTATCGGACACCTCTATCTTGCCCACGTCGTGCAGCGGGGCCGACTTCACCACGTTCGCGATGTACTCGTCGGTAAGAACGTTGGCGTATATGCCTTCGCGGCGCATCTGGTCCATGATGGCCTTCGTGTACGCGGCGGTCTTGCGCACATGGTCGCCGGTATGCTGGTCGCGGCTTTCCACCAAATCGGCCATGACCATGATCAGGTTGTCCTGCATCCGCTCGATCGTGGCGGCCTTCTGCTGCGAATCGGCGATGAAGTCCACGGTGTCCTCGGATGTCTTCAGCACCGCCTGGTACAGGTTCTCCACCTCGTCGCCGGTGGTAATGCCCAAATCGCGCAGGCCCTGCACGCTGCCCGAGCGGGTGGTCTCGCTGTCGAAGGCGAAGTTGCCCGCTGCGCGGGAAATTGAATTCACGGGCATGACCAGCCCGTATTCGGTGAACCAGATGGCGATGGCGCATATGAGCACGAAGAACGCCACGAACAGGATGATAACGCGCGCCAAGAAGGACATCTCGTCGGAAACCAGCGTGTCCATGGAAATGTCCACCGCCGCATAGGCCGTGCACCTGCCGTTCGAGTCGATTATGGGCCGGTACACGGTAAGCAGCCAGCCATAGGATTCGTTGGAGACGACAGGAGAAATCGGCCGCCCCGCCAGCAGGTCGTCGCGATAGGGCAGGAAAGCGTCGTCGAAGGGGATTACATCGCCCGGGTCGCTTCCCGGCTCGTCTGCCGTGTCGGGGTCGAACACCACATGGCAGCCATCTTCTTGAATCCGATACACATAGACGTACTGCGTTTCGGGCGCGTTGTCGCGTATGGTCGCCAGCCGGGCCTCGGTTTCGGCATAGCCCGGAGCCGCCTCGCCTTCCTTCAGGAATTCGCCAACGCGGTCGGCATCGACGGCCTGCACGGCCAGATTGGCAACACCCTCGGCAATCCTGCCCTGGGCCTCGATGTTCGAGCGGTGGAACATCATGAAGCTGATGCTTATGGTAGCAGCGGCTACCACCGCCATGACTACCGCCACAATCAGCGCCACCTTGGCGCGCAGCGACAAACCGCGCGTCCTGGCGCTCTTCGCGGCTTCCAGCTGCTCGCCCTCCAACGGCTCCTGTTGCCAGAACGTGAAATCGAACTGGCTGCGCAGCCCATCGGGCAAGATGCGCATGACGACGAGCGCGACGACGACCGTTATGCCCTTGTCTGCCAGATCGATGAGGAAATCCGAGCACACTTGGGCGGCGAAGGGCGCCATGCCCGTAACGTCCATGACCTGCTGCGCGAAATCTGACGACACTTCGCCGGTTGCCGCGCTGTACAGAAACCAGGTGATAACCGAACCCAGCACTCCACCACACAGCGCGAACAGCAAGACGACCAGCAGCACGGTGTGCGGCTTGCCGAACCAACCGCGCCTGCTGGCAAATGCCGAGCACACGGCTATGAACACGTTGGACAGACAATAGTAGAACGACGATGGGTCGTTCAGGCTGGTGACGAAATTGGTAAGGTATCCCACGATGATGCCCGGCATGTACCCGCCGAACACGCCCGCCAGAACGCTGCCCAGGCAATCGAAGTAGAACGGCAGGTTCAGGCCCGTGGCCACGTGCGAACCGATGAAGTTCACGGCGATGCAGATAACGCAGAACAACAGAAGCATGACGAGCTTCTTGCCGCCACGCAAGCTCCTTACGTTCTCGATGTCGTCCATGGCGGCCCCCATCGTCGACCCATGCGCTGCGTCGATGCACATGTAATGATTAGATGATACAACTACCAGCGCCCAGTTGCACGGCCGAACCCGCCGCTGTGCGTGTTAAGAAGACGATTCCCCCTGTGTCAAGAGAAACGTCCCCCTGACACACTCTGTTACGACAAGCGCAGCTGCATGATGTAGTCGTCCATGATGTAGCCTTCGCCGATGTCGGTCTCCACCGAATCGATCGTTTCGAACCCCGTGCCCTCGTAGGCGCGGATGCCCAGGTCGTTGTGCTTGTTCACGGTAAGGTACATGGCTTCGAAGCCGCGCGCGAAGCACAGGTCCTCGTAGAACTCGATAACACGGCGCGCATAGCCATGACCGCGCGCCTCGGGGAACAGGTAGATCTTCGATATGAAGAAGCGGTTGGTCTCGGGTTCGTTGTGCCCGCCCGTGAAGCCGACGATGTCCTTCTCCAAGCCATCCTCGTCTTGTTCGGTGGCTACGAGCAGCCAGTATTCGTAGTCGTGTTCGGTCATGTCGCGCACGATTGCATCCAGGCTCTGGAACTTCTGCACCATGTATTCGGTCTGGGCCTCGCCGATGATCGCGGGCCAGTAGCCGCGCCAGATCTCGCCCGCAATCCGCGCAAGCAGTTCCTGGTCGTCGGCCGATTTCACGGGAATGAACGATAAGCTCATGCATATCCTCCTGCTATCTTGGGAACGACCCGCCTCCCCGCTGCGAGCGCAACGGGAAACGGCGTCTTTCCCATCGTGTTTCTTCCGCACCTAGTCGCCGTAGAAGGCAATGCTGTTGCGGCCCTTGTCGCGCGCCTGGTTCAGCGCCGTGTTTGCAGCTTCGTAGATGTCGTGGTCGTCCATGCCCTCGGCGCTGAACGCCACGCCCACCGAAAGCGTTATCAGCGGCACGTCGTCGGAATCGTCGGCCAGGATGGTGTTCACCAGGTTCACCTTGTCGGTTACCGCATTGCGCATGTCGTCTTCCATGTTTGTCATGATAACGGCGAACTTGTCGCTACCGATGCGACAGGGGAAATCGGTGGAGCGGAAGGCGGCGACGAGCGCTGCGGCCAGCTTCGACATCACGGCATCGCCGGTGTCGCGTCCATAAGCCGTGTTGAAGCCCTTGAAGTCGTCGATGTCGAACAGGATGAGGGCAATGTTGCGCGTGTGCGTGGCCAGGAAGTTGTCGTAGCCGCTGCGGTTGCTGATGCCGGTAAGCGGGTCGCGTTCGGCGAATTCGCGCAGCTGCTCGATGCGCTTGCTGTTGTCCTCGTACATGGCGTTGTAGGCATGGGCCAGGTACTGCAACTCGTAGGCTCCTTCGGCCTGCAATGGCTCGTTCTTATCGACGCGCCTCACATAGCGACCGAGGGGCTTCAGCACGTACATGAACAGCACCAGCACGATGACCATGACGGTGCACAGCAGCAAGGCAACCGATATGCGCAGCTGGAAAAGGAGGTTTTGCATCAGCGTATCGTTTGCGGCAACGCCGGCGTCCAACTGCGCGAGCAAGGCACTCGAACTGGCCTCGACGCTCGCAGAGATCGATTTCTTCGCCGCATCGTAGTCCTCGTCCAGCACGAGCTTGCGCGCTGCTTGCAACTTGCCATCGGCACCCGGCCCCACTTCCACCGAGCCAGTGTCTGCACTCGCCACCTTGTCGGGCACGTCCTGCACTTGGTAGTATTCGGCCGCCAGGCGCATAGCCACAAGCTCCCGCTTGGCAAGCTCGTCGGAAACTTCCAGCGCTTCTTCCAGCTCTGCGGCTGCTCTCTGGTCGTCCGACAGACTGGATTTCAGCGCCTCGACCGCCTTGCCGCGACGGTTCACGACGGTCAGCTCTTCAAGATAGCTTTCCATGCACTCCTGTCGCCCCGTGGTTATGAACAGGCGCGCTTGGGTGGTCAGGTAATCCGAGGCGGTTTGCAAATTGTCCACCGCATCGCTGCACTCCACATAGCGCTTCTCGCCGTCCTTGGCGGCCTGATTGGCATCGGTTATGGAACTGGCCAGCGCAAATGCGTGGAAAGCCAGGGCGATGGCGATTACGATGGCAACGGCGCCGATAATGCGTATGCTTATCCCGCCGCCTTGGCGCTTCCGGACACGTTCTGTTTCCTGCTGCTTGTCTGCCATGAGCATCACCGTTTCACTACGAGGTGCCGCTTTCGCGGGATTCCTGCTTGCCGGGAACGCCCGGGGCAGCCGCGCCGACGTTTCCCGCGTCCTCCGAGGACTCCGAGGACTCCGAGGACTCCGAAGCCTTCGAAGCCTTCGAAGCCTCCGCGGCCCCCGAACCGTCCGGGGTGTCGGAGCCTGCACCGGCATCGCCGGGAACGCCCGCCTCCCGCGCTTTCGCGGCCTCTTCCTCGAGCCGCTTCTTCTCGTTGCTCTTCTCCGCAACGGCACGCGCCTTGTCCTGTGCATGCAGGAACGCACGCGCCACCTGCGGATCGAAGTGCGTGCCTATGCCCTCCTGGATAATGGCCAGGGCCTTTTCGATGGGGAAGCCCTCCTTGTAGCTTCGCTTCGACACCAGCGCGTCGAACACGTCGGCCACCGCCATGATGCGCGCCGATAGCGGGATGTCCTCGCCTGACAGCCCGTAGGGGTATCCCGAGCCATCCCATTTTTCGTGGTGGTAGGCTGCGAGGTTCTGCGCCTCGTCCAGATAGGAGGACTCCGACACGGCACCCTTCGCGCCTTCCAGGATTTCCTTGCCGGCGATGGTGTGGCGCTTCATTATTTCGAATTCCTCGTCGGTGAAACGCCCGGGCTTGTTCAGGATGGTGTCCGACACCACGATCTTGCCGACGTCGTGCAGCGGGGCGGATTTGTACACGTTCGAGATGAACTCGTTCGTCAGCGTTTCGGGATGAATGCCCTCGCGGCGCATCTGGTTCATGATGATGCGGGTGTACGAAGCCGTGTTGCGCACATGGTCGCCGGTGAACTTGTCGCGGCTTTCCACCAAGTCGGCCATGACCATGATCAGGTTGTCCTGCATGCGGGTTATCGTGTCGTTCTTCTCCTGCGCGTCCGCCACATAGCGCACCGCATCCTGCGACATCTGGTTCACGGCGTTGTACAGGTTCTCTATCTCGTCGCCCGTGCGTATTTCGAGCGCCTTTATCTGCTCGACGCTGTCGTTGTTCAACATGAAGTTGCTCGACGCTCGCGAAATGGAATTCACGGGCACGATGATGCTGTATCGGGCCAGCCATAGCACGATGGCGCACACCAGGATGAAGAACGCTGCGAACAGCGTGACGATGCCCGCGATGAACGACATCTCGTCGGCCACGAGGTGCTCCATGGAAATGTCGACGGCCAGATAGCATGCCGTGGCCCCCGACATGCTCTTCAGGGGCGTGTACACGGTCAGCAGCCAGCCATACGACTCGTTGGACACTATCGGATCGATTTGCCCGCCCGCCAGCAAGGTGGGCACGGAGGCCTTGAAGGACTCGTCGAAGGGAACGACCTCGCCCGGGTCCGATCCCGGCTCTTCGGCAGAGTCGGGGTCGAACACCACATGGCAGCCGTCTTCGCGTATCTGGTACACGTAGACGTACTGCACGTCGTCGAAGGAATCCCGGATGGCCGCAAGCTCTTTTTCCACCTGCACGTAGCCGGGAGCCTGCTCGCCTTCGGCCAGGTATTCCGGCACCCGTTCGGGATCGACCACCTGCGCCATGAGGTCCGTGATGCCCTGCGCCTTCACGCTTTCGGCATCGATCATAGACTGGTGGAAGGTAAGGTAGCTGAATGCTGTCGTGGCCACGGCGACGAAGGTCATGATGGAAGCCACGAGCACGACGAACTTCGTGCTGAGCGACACGCTGCGCGGCTTTGCGCCCATTGCGGCATCCAGCTCTTCGGGGGAAAGCGGAGCCTGGCGCCAGGGAATGAAATCAAGGCGCGCAAGCCATTCTTCGGGTATGAGGTGGAAGACGAGCGTGGCGAACAGCACGACGAGCATCTTGTCCACGAAATTCACGAACAGCACGGCGCATACCTGCGCGGCAAGCGGGTCGAGCACGCCCGTGGCGGCCAGCTGCGTTGCGAAAGAAGCCGACGTGTCGCCGCCCAGATCCGCCTCGTTCAGGAAACCGCCGATGGCCGACCCGAGCAAACCGCCCACGATGGCGAACAGCACGGCGGCAAGCATGGTGAGGGGCAGCTTCTTGAACCAGCCCCGTTTTGCCAGATAGGCCGCCAGCACGGCCAGCAACACGTTCACGATGCCGTAGTAGAACGCCGTGTTGTCCGAAATGCTTACGATAAGGTTGGTCGCGTAGCCCACGACGATGCCCGGCACGTAGCCCCCGACCATCGCAGCCAAGATGGTTCCCACGCTGTCCAAGTACACAGGCAGACTGAACACCAGGGCCAATTGGGCCCCGGCGACGTTCAGCACGATGCACAGAACGCAGAGGACGAACGCATTCAGCAGCCTGGACGGCGCGCGCTTCGCGTCCCCGCGCTCATTCGTGACCATGACGCCTCTCCATCCCTGAACATGCATCGATTGAACCATGTTCCATCATAGTTGATTATCGGGCGCTCATGAACGTCCACTTGGCGCAATTTCAAATGATGCGTCTCCTCGGGAACCGCCCATGGCCCGGCCAGCGGTGGAGACGGGGAGGGGGTGAGGGCGATTCTGCAGGCACAAATCCTGTTAAATACTAAAGCAAAGCCGAAGCCAAGCCCGAATCCCCCTCCCCGGCCCGGCAGCAGCCGAACCCGCGCACGGCGAGGGCGCTTCGGAATCGACTGGGGGCGAGAGGCGAGCTTCGGTCGCCTATAGCTTCACGAATGCATAGCGGATTTCCTGTTGCAGGCGCTCGCGCGTTTCCTCCAGCTTGTCCTTCTTCAACTCGCACTCCCAGATTTCCACGACGTGCCAGCCATCGGCTGCCATGGCGGCGCGCACCTCGGCATCGCGGGCCTTGTTGCGAGCGAACTTCGCCTGCCAATAGTCGCTGTGCTGCTTGGGCGTGCTGGCGTACTTGCATCCTTCGTGATGGTGCCAGAAACAGCCCATCACATAGATGGCAATCTTGCGTCCCGGATACGCGATGTCGGGGTGCCCGTGCGCCTTCTTCCAATCCAGGCGATACCCCGGATATCCCATGTCCCGTAACATGCGGCGCACGACCAGCTCGGGCTTTGTATCGCGGCGCTTATTTCCCTGCATCGACTTGCGCACGTTCTCGTTCGATGCCGGCGGCGCCTTCATCTTCGCATTCATATAACCTTCCCGACGTTAATTCTTGGGGTCTGCGGGCGTCGCATGGCGGGCGGCCCGTGCATTTGCCTATAATACAGGAGGTACCGAAAGGAGAAGCCGCTATGACGTATGCGAATCTAAGCCACAAGCAGCTGACCAAGCTGAAGGTCGAACTGGAATCCGAGCTTGCGGAATACAACGCGCGCAATCTTTCCCTGAACATGGCGCGCGGCAAGCCGGCAAGCGACCAGCTGGATCTGTCCATCGACATGCTGAAACTGCTGAACACGTCGGAGGAATGCTTTGCCGAAGACGGCACGGACTGCCGCAACTACGGTGGACTTGAAGGCATCATGGAAGCACGTCGCCTTATGGCCGTGCTGCTGGACGACGAACCGGAAAACGTTATCGTGGCCGGAAATTCCAGCCTTACCCTTATGTACAGCTCGGTTGCCCGTTTCTACGACTTCGGTGCCCGCGGGTCGAAGCCCTGGCGCCGCTACGACAAGATTAAGTGGATCTGCCCCGTGCCAGGCTACGACCGCCATTTCCTGATAACCGAGTCGTTCGGGTTCGAGAACATTCCCGTTCCCATGAACGACGATGGCCCCGACATGGATATGGTCGAGGAAATCGCCGCTTCCGACGAGCGCGTGAAAGGCATCTGGTGCGTGCCGAAGT
>DMNP01000002.1 GCA_003452695.1 Eggerthellaceae bacterium | reverse complement strand
GGTTGATGAAGATGCAGGTGGTGTTCGACTTGGAAAGCGAACCGGCAAGCTTGCGCAGCGCCTGGGACATGAGCCGGGCCTGCAGGCCGACCGTGGTGTCGCCGATCTCCCCTTCTATTTCCGCACGCGGGACGAGCGCGGCGACCGAGTCGACCACGATGCAGTCGATTGCCCCCGACCGCACGAGCATGTCGCAGATTTCGAGCGCCTGCTCGCCGAAGTCCGGTTGCGATATGAGCACTTCGTCGATGTCCACGCCGAGCCGGGCGGCATACACGGGGTCGAGCGCGTGTTCGGCATCGATGAATGCGACAATGCCTCCGAGCGCCTGGGCCTCGGCAAGTATTTGCAGGGCGAGCGTCGTCTTGCCGCTCGATTCGGGGCCGTATATCTCGATGATCCTGCCGCGGGGCACGCCCCCGATGCCGAGCGCGACGTCCAACGGGAGGGCGCCGGTGGGAATGGCGTCGACCGTAAGGTCTCGACCGCTATCGCCGAACCTCATAATCGAACCCGAGCCGAACTTCGATTCGATTTGATCGGTGGTGAGCTTGAGCGAATTTGCCTTTTCTTCGTTCATCGTTCCTTCTTCTCTCGATTTGACCGTTTCATTATCACCGTACAGATGTTTGTTGTCAACACATCGGCAAGGATTCGGGAAAATGAGCGCCCGCGCAGGGGCAGAACGGGTGCAGCTGGTGCGTTTGAACAGGGGGCATCCGTCCGTTGCGGCTTGAAGGAGGGGGTATCCGAAAGCCCGTTACGCGCAGGACGCTCACTTTCCACGGACAATGCTAGCAAGCAAAGCTTGCCCTGCAAGCGTCCTGCAGCCGCCGCCGGGTCTCATTTAACCGACACGGATTGCGCTCGGAACACCCGGAAATCCGACAAGAAGTCGCATCTGGTTCCTCGCAATCCGACACGCAACGACCTGTCGGGGCGTCAATCGGCGTTCACGTGGCTTGTTTTCTAATCGAGGGCCTCTTCCAGCATGCCCAGGGCCGCAATGACGGTCTGCAGCCGCACGTCGTCGCGCCCTCCTTCGAACAGGAAGGAGCGGGCGCGCGTGCCCTTTGCGGTGGAAAGACCGATCCAGACCGTGCCGACGGGTTTTCCCGGCTCTGCTCCCCCGGGCCCCGCAATGCCCGTGACCGCAACCGAAACGTCGCTTTGCAGGCGCTCGCGCACGCCGCGCGCCATCTGCTCGGCCGTGCTCTTCGACACCGCGCCCTCGCGGCGCAGCGTATCGGCGCTAACGCCGAGCACCTGGTGCTTCACTTCGTTCGTATAGCTGACGACCCCACCGCGGAAGGCTTCGGACGAACCGGGGACGGAGGTGATGGCGGCGCCTATCATGCCGCCCGTCAGGCTCTCGGCCGCCGAGCACGTGGCCCCGGCCGTCAGGTAGGCGCCCACCACCCTCTCGGCATGCTCCTGCACGTCCTTGTCGCGAATGGCGCTGCTCGGGCCCACGCCCGCCCCGATGCCGATGATGTCGCGCGCCTTGTACAGGTAATCGACGAGCGAGGCGACGGTCAACCCCACCGCCACCAGCATGATTATCCAGCTGAACACCCAGAGGTAGTCTGCCAGGGCCATGCTGAAGTCGCCTATCATGTGCGAGTCCTTTATGGTGAACAGCACGATGGCCACCATCTGGAACACGGTCTTGAACTTGCCGAGCATGCTCGCCGCGATGACGACGCCCTTGCTCGCGGCCATCATGCGCACTCCCGACACGATGAACTCGCGCGCCAGGATGACGAGCACCACCCAGGTGGGAAGCGCCCGAAGCTCCACGAGCGCTATGAGCGCGGCCGTGACGAGGATCTTGTCGGCCAGAGGGTCCATGAACTTGCCGAAGTCGGTTATCTCGTTGCGGCTGCGCGCAAGATAGCCGTCGAGCCAGTCGGTGCAGGATATGAGCACGAAAATGCCGGCTGCGATGAAGCACTTCCAGTTGTTCAGGTCCGACACGTTCTTGCCGAACCATTCCGGCCACGGCGCCAGCAGCGCCGCGACGAACACCGGCACGAGCAGAATTCGCGTGATGGTGATTATGTTGGACGGTGTCCAGAGCTTCTGTCCGTTCGCCGGCCCGGCCGTGGAGCTCACGCGACCACCGTGCCTTCCATCTCGTAGAGCAACGTGTCGTCGATGCGCACGCGCACGATGTCACCGGCCTTTCCCGCATCCACGTACGTGACCCCGTCCACATCGGGCGCCTGGCACATGGCGCGGCCGTACAGCTGGCCGTCCTCTTCCGCCCCGCACACGAGGACGTCCATCTCTTGGCCGACGCGCAAGGCTATGCGGGGGGTGCAGCAGGCATCGGCAAGGTCGCGAAGCGTCTGGGCCCGCTGCGCCTTCTCGTCTTCGTCCAGCTGTCCTTCCAGGTCGTACGCGCGCGTTCCCTCTTCGCGCGAATAGGCGAACACGCCCACGTAATCGAGCTCCGCCTCTTCCACGAACGCGCAGAGCTCTTCGAAGTCCTCGTCCGTCTCGCCCGGGAACCCCGCGATGAGCGTCGTGCGCACGGTGCAATCGGGTATGCGCTCGCGAATGGATCGGACGAGCTGCAGGTGCCGTTCCCCGGACCCGCTGCGGTTCATCGCCTTCAGGATGCGTCCGTTCGCATGCTGGAACGGGATGTCGAAGTAGCTGCACACGTTGCCGCGACGGGCCACGACGCCCACGAGCTCGTCGCTGATTCCCGAAGGCTGGATGTACATGATGCGAAACCACGTGTCGGGAAAGCGCTCGGCCAAGTGGTCCACGAGGACGGCAAGCGTGGAAGCGGGCCGAAGGTCGCTTCCCCACCTTCCGGTATCTTGCGCTATCAGCACGATTTCCCGTGCGCCGAGGTCCACGTTGCGTTGCACTTCCGCCGCAATCTGGTTTTCGGAAAAGGAGTGGTAGCGACCGCGGATGGAGGGAATGGTGCAGTACGAGCAGAACCGGTCGCAACCGTCCGAGATCTTCACGTAGGCGAAGGTCCGCGCATCGGATGTGGCTGCGCCGGAGCCGAGGTCCACGGCCCCCGCGTTGCCGGGAAGGCGCTCTATGCCGAGAACCTCGTCGATGCGCTGCACTATGAGCTGCTCTTCGGAGCACGTGATGAAATCGCGCACCTCGGGCAGCGCCTCGTGCAGCTCGCCTCCGTAGCGTGCGGGCATGCACCCCGCCACGACCAGGTGCGCGTTGCCGGACGCGATGGATTCGAACCCGGCCGCCTCCAAGATGGCTTCGATGCTCTCCTCCGTTGCGGCCTGGATGAACGAGCACGTGTTCACCACGACGACATCGGCATGCTCGGGGTCTGCTACGATGTCGTATCCCGCACGGCGCAGCCTAAGCGACATATGGTCGGAATCCACCTCGTTCTTGGCGCATCCCATGGTAATGAAGGCCACGCTCTTGCCGAGGCTTCCCGCTTTCAAGAAACTTTCGATCACGCACGCCTCCTGCACACGTTCGCCAGCGCGTGGACTAGCGGTAGTTCACGTACTGCAGGGGCTGACCGTAGTCGTTGCCCTTCAGGAAGGCTATGACCTCTTGCAGGGTATCGCGCGATGCCGAGCTAACGCGAACGTGGTCGCCCTCGATCTGAACCTTAACCTTCAGCTTCTGCGCCTTTATGTCCTTGTTTATCTTGCCCGCCGTATCGCGGTCGATGCCTTCGATGATGCTTGCGGACTTCACGACGGACTGTCCCGCCGCGGCCTGCGAATCGCCCCATTTAACCGCAGCCAGATCGATTCCGCGCCTGACCAGCTTCGAGCTTATGATGTCGACGACCTGGCCGGCCACGAAATCGCTCGGCGCCTTCACGGTCATCGTCTTTCCCTGCTTGTCCAAGTCTATCTGCGCCCCCGACCCCTTCAGGTCGTAGCGCTGCGTCAGCTCCTTTTTCGCCTGCTGGAACGCATTGTCGATTTCCTGCATGTCCACCGTCGAAACGACGTCGAACGAACTTTCCTTTGCCACTTCAGCCTCCTTGCGCTAGTACGTGCCTTGGGCGTTTCCGGTGCCGTAGCCGTAGCCATATCCGTAGCCGTAGCCGTATCCAGTGTTGTCCGCGTACCCACCGGTATCGTAACCCGTGTAGCCGGTGTCGTATCCATAGCCGGTGTAGTCGTTGTATCCAGTATAGTCGGTGTAGCCGGTTCCCTGGCCGTTGGCCTGTCCATAGTAGTCGGTCGTGCCGTAATCGGTAGACGACCCGTTCTGCCCAGAGCCATTGTTGGCGCTTTGGTCCGTGTAGGCGCCGTTGGCGTTGGCCGTTCCGGTGGCATCCTGCGTCTGCGCGTTCGCCGTCGCCGAAGCGTCGCTCGCCGCGGCAGAGGCGCTGCTGCTCGACGCGGACGTGGTGCCCGCCTCTGCAACCGCCGCCGAGCGCTGCGCGCTTCGCGACGTGTGGGTGCTGCGCCACTGCTCGAGCATGGCCGGGAAGTCCACCTTGTAGGCGTACATGCCGTTGTACTCGGTGCTCTGCGCAAGCGTCACCTTTTCGCCGTCCACCGTAACCGTTATGTTCTCGGGCTGCAGGGTGGTTATCACCCACGTGCCGGTAACGTCCACCGTGCGCTCCACCGGCCCCTCCATCTGGTCCGGGGCGAGCGTTCCGTCCGTGTAGGTCTCGACATAGCAGGACTTGCCGGCAGGCACCGAATAGATGACGCGGGCGCTTGTGGGGGCCACTTCCACGGCCGCCGACGACGCGCTGGCATCTTCGGTTCCGGTCGTGTCGCTTATGCCGCTGACCGGCAGCTGGGATACGTCGTCTTGCTTCGCCGAGCCGTTGCCGCCGAGCACGACGACGAGCACGATTATTATGATTATCACGACCACGGCAGCAAGCGCGATGAGCACGCCGCGCGACTGCAGGAACGAGGGGAGCCTCGAAGCCGAGTAGTGCATGGGGGTCTGCCCTGCATAGATATGCTTGTTTCCGCGCCGCACGCCGTGGCGGTCGTCCATGAAGTTGAACTGCGTCTGGTCGTATCCCGAGTGGTGGCTGGAGAAGTCCCGGTCGGACCTGCCCGCCTTGTTGGTGCGCTCGCGCGTTACCCCGTAGTCGTCGCGCGCGAAGCGCGTTCCATCGTCGTAGAGGACGCGCGTGTACTGCGTTACGCCGCGTTCGTCGGGAATGTCTTCGACGGCACCCGACCCGATGCCCACGCGCGAGCGCGACCTGCGCGTCTCGCGTTCCATGTGGAAACCGCTCGAAGGAGCGCTGCCCCGGGCGCGTTCCACCTGGTTGGCGTACACTTCGTCCAGGTACATGTTCACGATTTCGGTCGGGTTCAGGCCGAGGAGCCTCGCATAGGCATTCACCATGTTGCGCGTGTAGCCGCGCGGCGGCATGGCGTTGAAATCGCCCGCCTCGATGGCGCGGAGGATATCCGGCCGTATGCGCAGGCGCCGGGCCACGGTCGTCAGGTCGTAGCCCTTGCGCTCGCGCGCTTCTCGCAATACCTTTCCCGATGTGATCTGAGCCACAACGCCCTCCTCGTTGCTATTGCCCGTCGGCTTCTTCGAAAGCCTTCAGGGTTTCGAGTTCCATTGCGTCTACCAGGACCTCGCGCGGCTTGCTGCCGTTGGGAGGTCCCACGACGCCCTTTTCCTCGAGCATGTCCATTATACGGCCGGCCCGCGAATAGCCAACTTTCAGCTTCCGTTGGATATTCGAGGTCGACCCCAAGCCGCTGGAAACGACGATTTCTGCAGCTTCCCAGATAAGCGGGTCGTCGGAACCGCCGCTGCCCCCCGATCCATCGGGCATGGTGTCCCCGAGGCTGATCAGGTTCGTCTTCAGGATCTCGGAATGGTAGTCGGGCTCTCCCTGCGACTTTACCGCTTCGACCACGGCGGCGATTTCCTCGTCGGAAGTGAAGCAGCCCTGTATGCGCAGCGGTTTCTGGTATTCGGGCTTCGACAGCAGAAGATCGCCGTTTCCGATCAGGCTCTCGGCGCCCGCCGTGTCCAAGATGACGCGGCTGTCCAAACCCGAAGCCACGTTGAAGGCGATGCGGTTGGTGATGTTGGCCTTGATGAGGCCCGTCACCACGTTTGCCGAGGGGCGCTGGGTCGCGACGATTAGGTGGATGCCCGCCGCGCGCGCCAGCTGGGCTATGCGGCTGATGGAGAATTCCACTTCCTTGCCGACGTTCATCATGAGGTCGGCAAGCTCGTCGATGACGATGACGATGTAGGGCATCGTCTCTTCGATGTATTGCTGCTGGGGCAGCTCCGATTGCCTTAGCGCGCCGGACTCTATCATGTCCTTCAGCTTGCCCGAGGTGACGAGCTCGTTGTAGGACCCGATGTTGCGCACGCCGACCTTCGAGTAGGTTTTCAGCCGCAGCTCCATTTCCGCGACGCCCCACGAAAGGGCGCTGGCCGCTTCCTTGGGTTCGGTTACCACGGGCACGTAGAGGTGCGGGATATCGGCATAGGGCGCGAATTCCACGCGCTTCGGGTCAATCATGATGAACCGAACCTCGGCGGGCGTGGCGCGCATGAGCATGGACATGATCATCGCGTTTATGCCGACGGACTTGCCCGAGCCGGTCGTGCCGCCGATGAGCAGATGGGGCATCTTCGCAAGGTCGCAGATAATCGCGTTCCCTTCCACGTCCTTGCCGATGGCCATCTCCAACGGCCCGCCCTTCACTTCCTTCAGGACATCGCCGAGCAGGACGTTTTCGCGCGTGGCGTTGGGAACCTCGATGCCGACGAAATGCGTGCCGGGTATGGGCGCGAAGATGCGCACGCCCGGTGCGGCCAGGGCAAGGGCGATGTCGTCGTTCAGCGCGATAAGGCGGCTTACGCGCACGCCGGGCGGCAAGTCCACCTCGAACAGCGTGACCGTCGGGCCGGCAATCCAATCGACCACCGTGGCCATGATGCCGAAGTCCTCCATGGTCTGCTGCAGGCTGGCGGCCGTCTCGGCAAGCTCGCTTTCGGCCGCTTTCGTGCGCTTGCGCTCCTTGCTGGTCTTCAGGAGCGCTGGCTTGGGAAGCTCGAAGGACTCGTCGGCCTTCACGGCGCGCACGGTATCGGGCTCGCTCGAGGCGGTTTCGAAGGCGACCGTGGGCGCAGAGGCGACGGCTGAGTCGGCGTCCTTTTCCGCCCTGCCCTTCCCGAGCTTTCGCGTAAGCGTGTGCGCGGTTTCGCGGTCGTCGGCCGTTGAGCGACGGCGCGAGCGGCTTTCGGAAAGCCGGAGCGTGTTCGCCGGGGCGCCCGATTCCTCTTGGCCGAGCAGCTGGGTGCGTGCGGTGGAATCCACCGGACGCGAGGGACGCTGCCTGCGAGCCTGTTCGATCGGCACGAAGGGCTCGTCGGGCGCGACGGAAAGCTCTTCCTCTTCGCGCGCAAGTGCCTCGGCGCGTTTGGCCATGACCACTTCGACAAGGCCCCGCAGCGAAAATCCTATGATGGCGAGGCCGGCGGCGAAAACGCCCGCGAACACGACCACGGACACCGGCAATCCCAAAAGCGCGAGGCAGGCATAGGCGGGTCCCGCTCCGACGAAACCGCCACGGCTGATAAGCTGCGATTCCGCGAACAGCTCGCCGGTTACGCCGCTTGCCCCGACTGCCCCCGGCGTGAACAGCGCCACGAGCACCAGCAGCGCCACGAACATCACGCCCAAGCCGATGATGACGCGCGAAGGAACGCGCTCGGATTCGAACTGCATGACGAAGGTTCCCGCCACGATGACGAGCATGATCGGCAGTATGTAGGCGCCGATGCCGAAGACCATGCGGAGCCAATGGGACAGGAAGCTCGTGACGACCGCGTTCGTCGGCCATGCCACGATGAGCACGAGGGCCAGCGCCGCTACCGCGCACAGTATGCCGACGAGGTTGCGATGGGTGCTCTCGTCTATGATGGGCTGAGGCGCCGCCTGCTCGGGCGCGCGCTGGCGCGTCTGTCGTTTGCCACTCTTTTCAGCCGGAGAAGCCGCCCGCTTGCGCTGCGACGATTGCCGCGACGTCGTGCTTCGGCCCCCCGCAGAGCGCGATGTAGTGGATTTGGCCACCAAGGCCTCCTTTGTGCTGCGATTAATCTACGTTTTGCAGATAGTATACAAGATTCATCAAGTTCGGCGAATACCACAAACGCACTCTTCACGTTTGCGCGAAGTAGCTGTTCGCATTCCCTTTCTATCCCGTCCGCCCAGGTCGGCGGCTGGGTGCTAGGCCTACGGCTGCGCGCGTTTTTTAATTTATTTTGTTTGTAGCTGCGCAAGCGGTTGCGCACCCGGCCGTTGACCTGGGCTTCATGGGAGTATCTGAGCGTGTCATGGGGACGTTTCTCTTGGCACAGCGTGCGCCGTCGTGTGTCAGGGGGACGTTTCTCTTGGCACCCCCGTGCCAAGGGGACGTGCGTCAAGGGTACTTTTCGCTTGGCACAGCATACGTGTCGAGGGGGCATTTCTCTTGGCACAGTGTGCGCCGTCGTTAAGAGAACCACTTTGATGCGCCTGCATGCATGTCGAGAGAAACGTCCCCATGACACACACTCTCGGCTCTATTTCGCAGGCTGCAGGAGCATCCGCCCCCAAGCCCCGAGAGCAAACGCACTTCGCGCGCATCGTGACGCGCTGCTAGCGCCATCCGCCCCCAAGCCCCGAGGGCAAACGGCCTAACAAGCCCCTATTATGCCCCTTCCGCGGCGGGCGCACATGCTGGCGAAGGGTTTTCGCAGGTCGGGGCATCAGCGGGCTGGTGTTTCGAACGGCGGGGGCATAATAGGGCCCCATTATGCCCCGCCGCACGCTGGGCGCGGAGACCGGGCGCCGTGAGCCCAGGCCGCGCGGCCGTGGGCCCGACAGGCTACCTAGCGAAAGGCATAATAGCGACCTGTTATGCCCCGCCCAGCGAACGCGGCAATCGTGCGCGTCCCCGACGGCGAAGGCGGTTACGAGCGCGGGTGCACCATCGTGGGCGTGCGCTTCGTGTGAATACCGGTGCCTGGCACCTGTATTCAGATTGCCCGCTTCCACATGCTCAGGTGCCTACAGCTCGAGGATGGTCGCAACGGCCATGGGACGCTGTTTTGTTCGCTCCCAGAGCAGGTTCAGGAGCGTGTCGCGTGCTATCTTTTTCAATTCAACGGGCGTGGCTCCCTTTGCCACGTGGCGTTTCAAGGCGTTTTCGACCGCCTCTTGCGCCTCCATGGCCACGTAGGGGTCGTCCCCACCGGTTATGCCGTGCATTTCCAGGGCAACCGGCGCGCGCAGTTGGCGGTCGGAAAAGGAAATCGCAGCGCTTACCGCGGCGAAACCCTGGGCCCCGAGCGTTACGCGCTCGTCCAGCACGTCTTGCGAAGTGTCGCCGACGGATAGGCCGTCCACGTACACCACGCCGCTCTGCACGGGGTCGCCATGGCGCACGCCTTCGGAATCAAGCACGAGGCTTTCGCCGTTTTCGCAGATGAAGATGTTCTCCTTCGCAACACCCGTGTCCTCGGCCAGATGCGCATGGGCGCGCAGGTGCGTGGCCTCGCCGTGAACGGGCATGAAGGCGCGGGGTCCGACGATGGAAAGCACGAGCTTCAGCTCTTCTGCCCCCGCATGGCCCGACACATGCACCATGGCGCGCGACTTGTCGTACACGTCTGCGCCGATTTTCGAGAGCATGTTCACCACGCGCGTGACCGCCTTCTCGTTTCCGGGAACCGGCGTGGCGGATATGATGACGGTATCCCCCTCGTCTATTTCGATGGTGCGGTGCAAGCCGCCGGCGATGCGCGACAACGCGGAAAGCGGCTCGCCCTGCGAACCCGTGCACATGACGACGATCTTCTCGGGCGGGACGCCCGAAAGCTCGTAGGCGTCCACGAGATCGCGGTCGTCGATGTGCAGATAGCCCAGCTTGCGCGCGATATCGGTGTTCTGGATCATGGAACGGCCCGTGACCACCACCTTGCGCCCGCAGGCCACGGCGGCATCGCAGATCTGCTGCATGCGATGTATGTGGCTTGCGAAGGACGCGATGATAACGCGCCCCTTGGCTTGCGAGATAATCTTGTGCAAGTTCTTGCCCACTTCGCGCTCGGAAGGCGTGAAGCTGGCTTTCGTGGCGTTCGTCGAGTCCGACAGCATGAGGTCCACGCCCATGGCCCCGAAACGCGCGAGCGCTCCGAAATCGGTGGTCACGCCATCGATGGGCGTCTGGTCCAGCTTGAAGTCGCCCGTATGCAGCACGTTGCCGGCGGGGCTTGTGAAGAACACTCCCACCGACCCGGGGATGGAATGGTTGACGGCGAAGAATTCCGCCTCGAAGCAGCCGAGCTTAATCTTATCGCCCGGCTTTATTTCTATGAGCTGCGCGTTCTTTATGCGATGTTCGGCGAACTTGCCCTCTATCAGGCCGAGGGTCATCTTCGTTCCGTAGATGGGCACGGGTTTGTCCAGGTCCTTGTATAAATAGGGCAAGCTGCCCGTATGGTCCTCGTGCCCGTGCGTGATGACGATGCCGCGCAGCTTGTGGGCCTGTTCCAGCACATAGGTGTAGTCGGGCAGGATGAGGTCGATGCCGGGATGGTCGTCATCGGGAAACATGAGGCCCGCGTCGTCGAGGACGAGGTCGTTGCCGCATTCGAAGACGGTCATGTTCTTGCCGATGGCGTCCAGACCCCCGAGCGGGATTACCTTCAGCTGGGCGCCGCGGTGCTTCTTCTCGCTGGAGGAACCGCGCTTGCGCTGCGCATTGGGCCTGCGGTCCTTGGAACGCCCGTCCAGGCCGGCTTCGCGCGTCAGCGCGGGCCGTTCCTTTTCCAGCTTCACGTATTTGATGGAACGCGTCGAGCGCTTGCCCTTCCTCTGCTTCGAATCGCCGCTTGCCGCAGAGTCGGCATCGGAAGTCGCGTTCCCCTGCCGTCTGCGCGGCGTCCGCGAGTCGTTCTTGTCTGTCATTACTACTCCGTTTCTGCACGCGCATGCCCCGGCCTGGAAAGGGCCGGAAGTAACGCCTGGCATGGCGGTGCATAGGATGATGTTCTACTTCATGAAGTTCTCGAGCCCCACGATAAGCCCCGAGCGTTCCCCCACGCTGTGTATTCCGAGCAGCACGCCGGGCATGTAGGACGTGCGGTCCCAGGAGTCGTGCCGTATGGTCAGCGTCTGGCCCATGGAACCGAAGATGACTTCCTGCGTGGCGACGAAGCCCATCGAGCGGACCGAGTGCACGGGCACGCCCGCCACAAGCGCCCCGCGCGCTCCCTCGCAGCCCGCTATCTCCGTTTCGCGGCCGGGGGCTTCGCTGGCGCGACCGCGCGCATCGGATATCATCTGGGCAGTGCGCACCGCCGTGCCGGAAGGGGCGTCCTTCTTGTTGCAATGGTGGAACTCGATGACCTCGGCTTCGGGGAAATACGGAGCGGCTGCCTGGGCGAACTGCATCATCAGCACGGCACCGGTCGTGAAGTTCGGCGCATAGAACAGGCACGTTTGCTCGGGCGCGAGGCCGGCCAGCCGCTCGAGCTCGTCGTTGCCGAGCCCGGTCGTGCCCACGACGCAGTCTATACCCGCGGGCAGGGCCACTTCCAGGTTGCCGGCGACCACCGAAGGCGCCGTGAAATCCACGAGCACGTCGAACGATTCGGCATCGATGGCCTCGCCCACCGTGGAATAGACCGGGTAATCGGCGTCGTCGCCCGCGTGGGGGTCGATGCCGCACGCCAGCTTCATGTCTTCAGCGGCCTTCACGGCCTGGACAACGGTGCTTCCCATTCGGCCGGCGCATCCGGCCACCGCGACAGTGATCATGATTTCTCCTCGTAGTCGTTGCGAATCGTGGTGCTCTACGAACCAGCCGGCGCACGCAGCCCGTGCGCGCGCCTTTCCCCGTGCCGCCCGTCTTCGAACGGCGCGGAGGTGAAACCCTGCAACCTGTACTCGAATCCGACGATTGAAAGCGCATGCCGGCAGGTGCCGGACATGCGCTTTGCGTTATCGCATCTAGGCCTCGTGCGAGCGGCGCGGCTTGCGGTCGCGCGAAGAGCGCCCGGGCCTTGCATCGCCGTTGCCACGTTCG
>DMNP01000211.1 GCA_003452695.1 Eggerthellaceae bacterium | reverse complement strand
TGCAGAATCGCCCTCACCCCTCTCCGCGGCCGACGCGCGGGTCTGGCCGGGGCGGGCGGGGCGGTTTCGGCATGCTAGAAGAAATCGTAGCGGGCGGGCAGCTCCTGCACGGCGTGGCCGTCCGCTGCGGCTTCACCGTCCAGTTCCGCCAAAGTGGCGAAGTCGTGGTTCCAGCTGAAGAACGCCAAGGGGTCGAACTGCAGCTTGTCACAGATGTCCTCGCAGCCCGCGGGAACGACCGGATGCATGATAAGCGTGCATATCCACAGCAGATAGGCCGCATCTGCAAGCACCTGGGCACGGGCGTCGGCATCTTCGGCGCCCTCGGCGGCCGATATGCCATCGGCCCACACCTTGTTCGAATAGCGGATGAATTCATCTGCCAGCGACATGATGGAGTGCAGCTCGGCCTTCTTCATCGTGCGATCGTAGTCGGCAAGCGCCTGTTGGGCGCGTTCGACAACGGCAGGCGTCGGGTTGCAGAGCGGCACATGGCACCCGAAGTTTCGCTTGGCCTCGTAGAGCACGCTGCGCGCCAGGCGGTTGAACACGTTGGAGAGCAGCTTCGACTCCTTCAGCGCCGGGTCGGCCACGCGCGCGTCGTTGCGCACGGACTCGTCGGGGTCGAAGGCCTTGGGCTTGAAGCCAACCGATTTCTGGCCCAGCCCGAGGGCCAGGAAATGCGCACGCAGCTGCGCGGTCGTGTAGTGCTGCAGCAGCTCGTCTGCCGTGGGCGGCTTCACCGCGCTCGACGAGGACGCCTTCTTGTTGCCGAGCAGCACGTGATAGTTTGCGATAAGCCGCGTCTGGCGAAGCGGACGGTCGGTCGAATCGTGCGAGAAGATCTCGCCCGGTTGCAGCGCCTGCCACAGGGCCGGTTGCACCACGCCGTAGAAGTACAGGTTGTCCTGGCCGATGAACTGGTACACTTCGGCATCCTCGGAACACCAGAAGTCGCGCCAGCTGTCCGACGGCAAGCCGCGCGCGTCGTTTGCGGCGATCGTGAACGATATGGGCGCCCACAGGCTTTCGGGCCAGCACCACACCGTCAGCCCTTCCACGCCATCGATGACCGGAGCCTTCACGCCCCATTCGATGTTCCCGGTTATCCGGAACGGCACGAGCGCCTTGCCCGTGCGGAAGCGGAGCCCCGCGCGGCGCAGGACGTCGCGCGCCTCGTCGCGCGCATCGATGTCGTCGAATTCCACTTCGAAGCTGGCCTTGCCCTTCTCGGCCTCGCGCACGACATGGGCAGGCAGGTCGGCTGCCACGGATTCGAAGGGGTCGCGGTCGTCGTTCTTCACGTAGATGACGGGAGCGCCCAGGAACTCCGCACAGGTCTGGGGGACGATGGCGCGGATGTTGGGATCGGCTTGGAGTTCCTGCACGTGCGCGCGCAGGAAATCGCGGAAGGCCGGCAGGTCGAAGTACCAGTTGTCCACGGGGCGCATTTCCGGCACGGCGCCCGTTACGGTGGATTTCGGCGCGATCAGCTCTTCGGGCGCATAGCTGTGCCCGAGCGAGCATTCATCGGCGTAGCCCCGCTCCGATTTGCACCCCTGCACGGGGCAGCGGCCCACCACCTGCCGCCCGTTCAGGTAGATGCCCGCCTCGGCATCGTAGAACTGCAGCGTTGAGCGCCTGTGCAGCCAGCCGTTCTCGTGCAACCGGCGGATAAGGTTCTCGGACACCTCTTGCTGGCATTCGCCCGCGTGGCCGATGCCCGACCCTTCGTAGATGTCCAGGCTGATATCGTAGGCTTTCAGCGTAGATGCCTGCGCATCGTGGTTGCGCTGCACGTACTCGGCGATGCTACCATCGAATTCTCCCGCCTCCACGAGCTTGCGATAGCCTTCGTCGATGGGCGATCCGAAACAGTCGGTGCCGCTGATGAACCGCACGTTGTCGGCCCCGATGCGATCGCGCAGGAAGCGCGCATAGCAATCGGCGGGCACGAACACGCCCGCGATATGCCCGAAATGCAGAGGCTTGTTGCCGTAGGGCATGCCCGCCGTCACCACGGCGCGGGCGGGCCATTCCTGAAGCTGCGGTCTATTTGACATGAGCGCTTCCACCAACTTCCTTCAACAGGGACGCCAGGTCGTCCAGCGAAACGCGGCTCTCGCCCAGAAGATACGACAATCCCGACAGGCTGTAGTCGCTGAAATACAGTTCGGTCGTGTCGTAGTCGGAGATCCCGGCAAGCTCGGCGGCCTTGTCGTAGGCGTCTTCGCAGGTGCCCACGGCGTCGGCAAGCCCGTTTTCGACTGCATCGGAGCCCGTGAACGGCATGCCCGTGGCAAGCGCCTTCACCTGCTCTTCGGTCATATGGCGCCCTTCCATCACGTTTTCGACGAACATCTGGTTAATCTTGTCGACCATGTCCTGGTAGTACGCGCGCTCCTCGTCGGTCAGCGCACGGTACCCGTACGACGAGTCCTTGCTCTCGGCGGACGTTATTACCTCCATGTTCACGCCGAGCATGTCCAGCAAGCCGGACAGGTTGGTAAGCTGCATGGCCGTGCCGATGGCGCCTATCTCCGTGGACTTCGCTACATATATATAGTCTGCCTGGGCCGATATCTCGTAGGCCGCCGATGCGTTGATGGATGCGCTGGAAACCACCACCGGCTTCGGGAAATCGCGCAGGTAGGCAGCCATTTCCTCGCCCGCCGTGGCCGTGCCGCCGCCGGAATTCACGCGCAGCACGACGGCTTTTATGCTGTCGTTGGATTCCGCCTGCTCGAGCAGCTCCTTGAAACCTTCGGGGCTGCAGGCGCTGCCATCGTACTGGATGGTGCCGTCGATCGATATCTTCGCGATGGTGTCTCCCGAAATCGGCGCGCTCCCGCCCGACACGCCCAGGCTGCTTACTGCATCGGTGCACGATTTCACGCAGAAGGCCGTGAAGGCCGTCAGGCACACGATGAGGACGATGGCCACGATCCAGCCATACGACTTCTTCTTGGCGGGAGCCGCCTGCTGCACGGCGGCGTAACCCGCGGGTGCATAGGCGCCGGGTTGGGGGGCAAAAGCCTGCGGCTGCGGTTGCGCGAAGGGGCGTTGCTGGTAGGCCTGAGCTGCCTGGGGCTGGGGCTGGGGCTGTGTCGGCGCTTGGGCGGCAGCAGCAGCCTGGGCCGACGTGGGCGTTTGGGCCGCCTGCGCCGGCGCCTGCGCATGCCACGCGGAACCCGAGGTGTTACCCGTTGCCTGATGCCCCGCGTTCGGTTGCTGACCCGTCCAGCCCGCCTGCACCCGAGCGGGCACCTGCTGCTGCACCTGGGCCTGCTGCTGCGGCTGCAGCTGCGCCTGCGGTTGCACCTGAGCTTGCGGCTGCTGCTGGGACTGCGTCTGCTGTTGCACTTGGGACTGCGGTTGCAGCTGCACGCTCTGCTGCGCCTGCTGCTGGACTTGCGCTTGCAACTGTCCCAGCTGTTGGACCTGCTGCGCCTGCATGGCAGGCATCGAAGCGCCGGCCGGAACTTGTTGCACGACGGAAGACGCCTGCTGGGCAGCCGGCTGGGCCGAAGCCTGCAACTGCTGCAGCCGGGGTTGCTCTGCCTGCGGCGCCCCGGGCTGCCCGATGGACGCCTGTTCCCCAAGCGCACGCTGGTCCTGTCCTGAAAACGCCTGGTTCTCGGGGCGCTGCCCCAAGTTCTTGTCGATGTCGTTCATGTGGACCGCCCTTCGAAAACGGGGCCGCAGCCCTTCGCTGCGACCCCTGCCCCGATTTCCTAGATTTCCAGGGTCTCGGTCTTGCCGTGCTGGGCCTTGCGGGCCATGCGCAACAGGAATTCCTGGTTATCGTCGGTCTGCTTCACCGATTTTATGAGCATGTCCATGGCCCGCTCGGTGTTGTTCATGTTGGCGAGTATGCGCCGCACCGCCCAGATAATAGGCGACATCTGCGGGTCGAGCAGCAGCTCTTCCTTGCGCGTGCCCGACGCCACCGGGTCGATGGCGGGGAATATGCGCCGGTCGGCCAGCTGGCGGTCCAATCGCAGCTCCATGTTGCCCGTGCCCTTGAATTCCTCGAAGATTACCTCGTCCATCTTCGATCCGGTTTCGATAAGGGCCGACGCGAGGATGGTCAACGACCCGCCGTTTTCGATGTTGCGCGCAGCGCCGAGGAAGCGCTTGGGCGGATACAGCGCCGTGGAATCCACGCCGCCCGACAGCACGCGCCCCGAAGCGGGCTGCGCCAGGTTGTAGGCACGGGCCAAGCGCGTGATGGAATCGAGCAGGATGACCACGTCCTCCCCCGCCTCTACGAGGCGCTTCGCCCGTTCGATGACCATCTCGGCCACCGCGATGTGGTTGTCTGCTGGCATGTCGAACGTAGACGATATCACCTCGCCCTTGATGGAGCGCTGCATGTCGGTCACTTCTTCGGGCCGTTCGTCCACCAGCAGGCACATCAGATGAACCTCGGGGTTGTTCGCGCTGATCGAGGCTGCGATGTCTTTCAATATGGTGGTCTTGCCCGCCTTCGGCGGCGACACGATCAGCCCGCGTTGGCCCTTGCCGATGGGCGCCACCAGATCGATGACGCGCGCGGTCGTGGTGTTATGCCCATGCTCCATGACCAGGCGCTCGGAGGGATAGACGGGCGTCAGCTCGGAAAAGCGCGGACGACCTGCAAGCTCTTCTATGGGTACGCCGTTAACGCGCCGGATCTTCTGCACGGCGGCGAACTTCTCGTTGTCGCGCGCGGGACGCGTCGTGCCTTCCACGTAGTCGCCCTTGCGCAATCCGTTGCGCTTTATCAGCGACATGCCCATGTAGCAATCCTTTTCGCCGGGCAGATAGCCACCGCAGCGCAGGAAGCCGTAGCCGTCGGACAAGATGTCCAGCACGCCTTCCACTTCCAGGAAACCCTCGGCGCGCACGCTGGCGGCGAAGACCGCCTCGACGAGCTCGGCCTTCTTCATGCCGGTCGGATCGAGCTCGAGCGCCTCGGCGCGCTCGCGCAGCTCGGCCACCTTGCAGGCGGCCAGCTCTTCGCGGGTGATGCTCGGCTCCACCTCGCGGTTGTTGCGCTGACGGCGTTGGTGCCGTTGGCTGTTGCGCTGCTGGTTGCCCGCGCGCTGCTGCTGGCGCTGCCCTTGCTGCTGGCGCTGCCCGCGCTGCTGGCGCGCATCGTCGCGCGGCGGTTGGTCGCCCTGGCCCTCGGCCTGCGCGGCATGGCTTTCGGGCTCGTCCCGCTCCGCAGCAGCTTGCGTCTGCTCGCCGCCCTGAGAATCGGCGACCACGTCGGCCGTTGCGGTCCTGCGCGTGCGACGACGCGGCTTCGGTTGCTCTTCGGCCCCTTCGTCTGCCGCCGGAGCGTCTGCCGCCGCGGCCACCTCTTCTGCCTGCGCCTTCTTCGTCGTACGGCGCGTGCGCTTGGCAGGAGCTTTGGCCTCGGGCTCTGCGGAAGCGGCTTCCGGGGCAGCTGCCCCTTCTTCGGCGGCTTTCGCCGTGCGCCGCGTGCGACGCCGGGGCTTCGCAGCCTCTTCTTCCGCAGTGTCGTGCATTTCCTCGATCGTACCCTTCGTTTCGACAGCCATTTACGCGTTCTGCACTTTCTCCCAGTCTTTCATGAACGAATCCAGCCCGCGGTCGGTAAGCGGATGCTGGACCATCTTCTTCAGCACGCCGAACGGCACCGTGGCAATGTCGGCGCCCATAAGGGCGGCCTGCGTTACGTGGTTGGCCGAACGCACGGACGCGGCGATTATCTCGATCCGCTCGCCGTTCACGGTGCTGGCGCTGAAATCGTAGTTCCCGATGGCCTGCACCACGTTGTTCAGCTGGTCCAGACCGTCCTCGGAAATGTCGTCGAAGCGGCCGATGAACGGGCTGATGTAGCGCGCGCCCGCACGGGCCGCCAAAATGGCCTGCGGCACCGAGAAGCACAGCGTCATGTTCACGGGAATGCCCTCGTCGGCCAACGTGCGCGTTGCGGCCAGGCCTTCGACCATCGTGGGCACCTTCACGACCACGTTCGGCGCGATTGCCGCCAGTTCGCGCCCGTCGCGCACGATGTCGTCGCGGGTCATGGCCACGCTCTCGGCCGAAACCGGGCCGTCCACGATGTCGCAGATGCGCTTTATATGGTTGTGGAAATCGGCGAGCTTGCCGCCGATGCGCGCATACAGCGATGGGTTCGTGGTAACGCCGGCCAGCGCTCCCCAGCTTGCCGCCTCTTCTATCTCGTTGAGGTCCGCGGTGTCCAGAAAAAACTTCAAGATTCCTCCTTTGGGTGCATGCCGAACGGTTTCGCTATGGCACACTCGGCCCACAGCACATGCATTGGAATTGGGATTGAAAGGACTTTGTACATACTAAACGATGCCAAACAGCCATGCAAGAAAAACATAACCGTTGTGAGGGCACGTTGCAGGGCGGGGTGTTACTTTTCGCGGCCCGGCCAGAGGCGGGGACGGGAAGACCTACAACGACCGAGGAATCGGAACCAAGTTCGCGTACAAGAAGGGCGTGCCGACGAAGTGTGTGGTCTCGTCCACTCAAGGCGCCGGCGGATACACGAGCACATTCGCCTTCAAGCAGATATCCATTCCGAAGAAATACCTGGCAACCGTGAAAAGCCAGCAATGGGCCATTCTGAATTCGAACACGAACTACGCCTTCCCCTTCGCCGTTTAGCAGCAAAGGCGCCACGGCATGAAGCGTGTGTCAAGAGAAACGTCCCCTTGACACACGTGCCGGGGGCGCGTCAGCGGGCGTTATCCGAAGGTTTGGCGTCCTTGCCACCCCAGATGGCTATGAAGCCAATGGCGCAGGTTCCAAGCAGATACGGGTAGAACAGGTACGGCATGATGGCGAAGGGCGTTAATGCCATGCCGGCGGCTGCGGCACCCGCGCTTGCGTACAGCAGTTGCGCGCCGTAGGGAATGATACCCTGGAACACGCAGGTGAAGATGTCCAGGATAGAAGCCGACCGGCGCGGCGAGACGTCGTATTGCTCTGCCACTTTGCGCGCGATGGGGCCCGCGATGACTATGGCCACGGTGTTGTTGGCCGTTGCGACGTCCACGAGCGATGCAAGCGCCGCAATGCCGAACTGAGCGCCGCGCTTGCCCTTCACCACGCCCGTGATCTTCGATAGGATCCATTCGATGCCGCCGTTGTCGCGCACGAGGCCGATTATGCCCGCGCACACGATGGATATGACGGTGATGTCGTACATGTTCATGATGCCGCTCGAACCGCTCGTGCCCGTGCCAACGGCCACGAACACCATTTCGGGAGCGATGGTGCCCAGGGCCACGCCCACGACGAGCGAGAGCACCGTGCCGCCTATCAGCACGATGAACACGTTCATCCCCAGAAGCGCCGCCGCCAGCACGACCACGTAGGGCAGCACCAGCAGCAGGTTGTACTCCAGGTCGCCATCCAGGGTGTATTCGCTTCCCAGGCCCATGGCCAGGAAGACCAGAAACGTTGCTATGCCGGCGGGCAGCGCTATCTTGAAGTTCTCCTTGAACTTCTCGTCCATGGCGCAGCCCTGGGTGCGCGTGGCGGCGATGGTGGTGTCGGATATCATCGACAAGGTTGTCGCCGAACATGGCTCCCCCCACCACGGCCCCCAGGCAGATGGCCCCGGCAAGCCCCGTCTTGTCCGCCACGCCCACCGCAATGGGTGCGAGTGCGGCTATCGTGCCGACCGAGGTTCCCATGGAAAGCGAAATGAAGCAGGCGATGAGGAACAGGCCCGGCAACACGATGCCGGTCGGCAAGATGGACAATGCGAAGTTCACCGTGCTCTCCAC
>DMNP01000258.1:2553-9693 GCA_003452695.1 Eggerthellaceae bacterium | reverse complement strand
GCTCCGGAGGCAGACGCTCTATCCAGCTGAGCTAAGGGGACGCAGCGAACCGATTATAAGCTATTATGAATCGACTGGCCAAAGGAACGACAAAGGATTCACAGCACATATGTCTAGCGAGTTCACCGTGAAACTGGAACGCATGGCCCACGGCGCCGATGCGGTGGGGCATTTGCCCGATGGAAAGGCCGTGTTCGTGGCGGGGGGCGCTCCGGGCGACGAAGTTGCCGTGCGCATCGTGGAGGACCGTCCGTCGTTTTCGCGCGCCGAGATTGCCGAGGTGCTCTGCCCGTCGCCCGACCGCATCGACCCCGTTTCGCCCATCGACCAGGTGTGTGGAACGGCGCCGTGGCAGCACCTGCGCTACGAGGCGCAGCTCGCTGCCAAGCGGTCCAATGTCGTGGGCGCGCTCGTCCACACGGCAAGGTTCGATGCCGAACATGCCGAATCGCTGGTCGCCACCTGCGTGCCGAGCAAGCGCACCTGGGGATATCGAAACAAGCTGGAGATCGCCTGCGGGCACGACAAGGCAGGCCGCTTCGCCGTGGGGTTCCATCGCGAGGGCACCGACGAGCTGGTCGAGGCCATGTCGTCGCACCTGGCCCATAAGCAGATAGAAAACGCCCCCAAGGCGTTGCGCGGGGCCATTCGCTATATGCAAGGCGGCCAGGATCTGGGCATCTATCGCATCGGCGTGCGCCACAGCCTTGCGACCGGCGATCTGGAGGTTGCGGTCTGGACGCCCCCGAGCGCGTTTCCGCGTGCCATGTTCGCGAAGACGGTCATGGATTCATGCAAGGCCACGGGCGTCATTCGCGTGCTGGCCAATCCCGGCAAGGCGCGCAAGGTGAAGGGCGTGGAGGTCCTGGGAGGTCGCGGCAAATGGCGCGACAAGATCGGCGATTTCACCTTCGCCACCCAGGCCCCGTCGTTTTTCCAGGTGAACACCGCCCAAGCGGGCAAGCTGGTGGAAGAGGTCCTGCGGGGCCTCGGCGATGTGAACGGCGCGTACGTGGCCGACTTGTACGCAGGAGGCGGGACCTTCTCGCTGCCGCTTGCGCACGCGGGCGCCGATGTGGTGGCCGTCGAGGCTGCGGGGTCTTCGGTGCGCGATTTGCGCCACAATGCCGAGGCCAACGATGTGGACATCGAGGTGGTGGGCGGCGACGCGGCCCGCGAGCTTGCGGGCCTGGGGCAGCTGGACGCGCTGGTAGTCGACCCGCCCCGTGCGGGCCTGGCCGAAAGCGTCGTCGCGGACATCGTGGCGGCGCGGCCCGAGCGCATTGCCTACGTAAGCTGCGATCCCGCCACCTGGAGCCGCGATGTCGCACGCCTGGAATCCGCGGGCTACCACTTGGAAAGCGCCGTGCCCGTGGACCTGTTCCCCCAAACCTACCACGTGGAAGTGGCAAGCATATTCCATCGGTGAGACTGGCTCGGCGAAGCGCATCGCCCGGCCCCGTCCCGCAACATGCTTGCACTGTGCAGCCCGGGCGGCCGAGCGCGAGGGGGCGTGCGAGCTGAAACCACGGCATTCGTTCACTGAATATAACGACCAGGCGGTTTTATTCACGTGGGGCGGCCGAGCAAGAGGGGCGTGTGACCGTTGCCAGCATTCCATGCGAGTCGCTTGTTTCGTGTGCTATGGGTGGCAGCGCGCTTCCGAGCGCTATACTAGGGGCGTACCAAAGCCCCATCCGAAGGAAACATTGTGCAAGAAACAGGCGAATGCAACGACAAACGAGCTCGGGATGCAGCTATCGGCAGTCCGAACGAGCCGCTGGTCACGTTTGTGATGCCTTGCTACAATTCGGCGGCGTTCATGCGCCGCGGCATCGATTCCATCCTGCAGGCGCTCGAAATGTGCGACCACGCGTGTGAAATCCTGCTCATAAACGATGGCTCCACCGACGAGACGGGCGAAATTGCAGGCAGATACGCCGAGCTGCACGATTGCGTGCAGGCCATCGACCAGGAAAACGCCAACTGGGGCGGGGTGGTGAACCACGGGATACGGCGTGCGCGGGGAACGTACTTCAAAATTTTGGATTCGGACGACCGTTTCGACCCGTTCGCCCTGCGGCGCGTGCTGGACACGCTGGCGCTTGCCGTCGAAGCGGAAAACGAACCGGACCTGCTCGTCACCAACTACGTGTACGACCGGGTAACCGACAATTCCAAGCACACCATCCAGTATCGCAAGTTGTTTCCCGCAGGGTGCATTTTCACGTGGGCCGAAATGGGCAAGGCGGGCATCGACCAGTTCATCATGGTCCATGCGTCGTGGTACAAGACGCAGGTCCTGCGCGATTCCGGCCTGCAGCTGCCGACGGGCGTGTCGTACATGGACAGCCTGTTCGTGCTGCATCCCATGCCGCTGGTGAAGAAGCTGTTCTACCTGGATGTGGATGCCTATCACTACCTTATCGGGCGCGAGGGGCAATCGGTGGATATCGAAGTCGTGAAGCGGCAGATAGACCAGCAGCTGATGGCCACGCGCCTTGCCATCGGCAATGTGGACTACGACGCCCTGTATGCCGAAGAGCCGAACTGCGCCATGCTGATGATGGGATACGTGTCGTGCATGATGAGCGTGTCCACCATATATTTGTTCAAGATAAACACGCCCGAGGCATTGGCGAAGAACCGGGACCTGTGGGCCTATCTTGCCGAGACCAGCCCCACGCTCATGTCGGTCGTGAAGAAATCGTGGGCGGGCCGAGCCAACCGCAAGACTCGCATCGGCCGGCTGGGCGCTCGTTTGGGATACGCTTTCGCGCAGAAAGTGTTCAAATTTGCCTAGCGGCATCATCCGAAAGGAAAAAACATGCCCGAAGCTCCCACCCAAGAAGCCGAGAAGCAGCAATCGACCGATGCGGGCGTATCGGCTGCATCCTCCGCACATGACCAGGGCGTGGACAAATCTGCGAAGGGGGCGCACGCGGCGCATGCGGCCGTTGGCAGTCGCCCGGCCGCTCCGGCCTTCTCGCAGGCAGATTCCGAGGACGACCCGGTCTATGCCGACGCCGACCACTGGATGCATTCGGTTTCGGCCGATGGCAACGACCAGCCCGAATCGGGCCTGAAGATAAACCTGACCGACATCGACCTGACGGCCGTGGCCGACGACGACGTCATTCCCGACAAGGGCACCGCCCATTCGCTCGGGCGCAAGGTGAACATCGTGCTGTGCGCGGTGGCCTTCCTCGTGCTGTTCGGCTACTTGTTCATAGCGGGCGAGGGGGAACAGACCCTGAACGCCCTCACGTCGTTCAACTACGCCTTCCTGCTGCTCGCGTTCGTGGGCATCGTCATCTACTGGCTGCTGGAAGCGCTGAGCATGCAGATCATCTGCAACGATTTGTTCAGGGGGTTCTCGTTCGTAAAGACCTTCATAGTCACTATCATCGGGCAGTATTTCAACTGTGTGACGCCGCTTTCGAGCGGCGGTCAGCCCATGCAGGCGTATTACTACCAGCGCTTCGGCTTGCCGGTGAAACATGCCATGCCCATGCTGTTGTGCCGCTTCATCGTGTACCAGCTGACCATGACCGTGTACGCCGTTATCGTGCTCGTGTTGCGGTTCAACTACTTCATGCAGGACCTGCGGCCCATCATGTATCTGGTGGCCATTGGCTTTCTCGGGGGCTTTGTGCTCATAGCCATGCTGTTCGCGCTGGCCTTCGCCAAGAACGCCGTAATCCGCGTGGTGACATGGGCGATTCAGCTGCTCGGCCGCATCGGCATCCTGAAGCATCCCGAGCATACCCTGGCGAGCGCCGGCAAGTCGCTCGAGGAATCCTACGAGGGCATGCGCTATCTGCTGAAAAGGCCTCCCGTGCTGCTGAGATGCTCCGGTGTTACCTTCGTGCAGCTCACCGTGTACTTCTCGCTGTCGTGGGTGATCTTCGCGGGCTTCGGGCTGGAGGCCAACGATTACTTCACGGTCGTGTCCTGCCAGGCTTTCGTCTATCTCATCTCGTCGTTCGTGCCCCTGCCGGGTGCCATCGGCGCTTCCGAGGCCAGCTACATCACGTTCTTCAACTACGTCTACCAAGACGCCTCGATTGTGGCGCTTTCCACGTTCATCTGGCGATTCTTCACGTTCTATCTGCCCATTTTGCTCGGCATGGCGCTTACGCTCATGGTGAACAACGAAAAGTCGGCCCTGGCACGCTGGATCAGGCTCGACGACGCGCGCATGGCCTTCGTCGACCACGACCCCCGATCGAAGCCCACCCGCAAGGAGCGCAAGGCGCAGAAAGCCGCGGAAGCCGCCAAGGCATCCGAAAAGTCTACTGTTCCGCCCAAGCAAAACGACGAGCCCGCTCAATTGCGATGATGCACGACCCAGCCCAAAACGCAGCCCGGCCGCGCCGGGGGAAGGGCCCCGCGCGCCCTCTGAGCGCCCCCCGCAGGAACCGCGCGCATAGGGAAACCGGCTAGTAAGTGTAAGCGCCAAGGAGAACCAATAAGTGGTGAGCCATGCTCGCGTAATTGCCGGTTTCAAATTGCGCGGTTATCGCGGGGATAAGGCGCGAGGGGGCGCGCGGGGCCCTTCCCCCGGCGCGGCCGGGCGGACAGGCAACGGAGACCCGCAATCCCTTGCGCGCTGGGCGGATGGGAGGAGAGGTCCTGCGTACGCTCGGTCCTGCGGCATCGCGGAGAAGGCTTGCCCCTCGCCCGCGCGCCGGGCGGACAGGGAAGGTAGATACGTCGCCCGCCCGGACCAACGGCATCGCGGGAAGGCTTGCCCCTCGCCCGCGCGCTGGGCGAAGGGGGATGAAAGACCCGCAGCCTACCCTCGCCCTGGCCGAACCGTGACCAGTGACAGTGGCCGAAATCCTTGTCGAGCGCGTTTGCGCGTGAATATTGACGGGTTTTTCACTCCGCAAGTAAAATGCCTGATAGAATTTTGCTCGTATGTGTATGGACATGAGAAGGAGATTAAACGTGACAGGACTTTACACACCGGCATACAAGCCGACGGGCGACGAGATTGCCGTCGTGAAGACGAGCCAGGGCGATATCCGCGTGCAGCTCGCCGGCAACGACGCTCCCATTCACGTGGGCAATTTCGTGGAGTTGGCGCAGAAGGGCTACTACGATGGCCTGAAGTTCCACCGCTACGTTCCGGGCTTCGTAATTCAGGGCGGGTGCCCGAACACCCGCGACATGACTCCCGAACAGGTCGCGCGCGGCGAACGTGGGCCGCAGGGCCAGCCGGGCACCGGCGGTCCGGGCTATTGCATAAAGGGCGAATGGCGAACCAATCCGCATAACGAGCACAACGACGGATCGCTTGCCATGGCGCGTTCCTCCATGCCCGATTCCGCGGGATCGCAGTTCTATTTCTGCTTGGGCCCCCAGCCGTTCCTGGATTCTGACTACACGGTGTTCGGCCAGACCATCGAGGGCCTCGAAGTAATCGGCAAGCTGCGTGCCGGCGACGTGATCGAGCACATCGAAATCGAGAACGCGGCCGAGTAGCGCACGACGCGCGGGCTGCTGCCCGTGCTGAAACGTACGGGCATGGCATAAGAAGGGTTCATATGAACAACGAATTATTCCAGCAAGCGAAAGTGGCAAGCATCGCGCTCGACTACAATCGGGCACTCGAGCTGTACGCGCAGTGCCTTCAGGATACCGACAATCCTCCCGAGCCGGGCGAGGTCGGGCTTATATATCACCAGTTGGGCAATTGCCTGGTGAAGCTGAAGAGCTATTACGAGGCAATCGAGGCCTACGGTCGCGCCACGAACGATTCCGCATACGATGCGGTGGGCACGGTGAACTGCAACATGGGCATGGCCTATGCCGCGCTGCGCGATTGGGCCAATGCCGTGAAGCATTTCGAAATCGCGGTGTCCGACCGCAATTACCCCACGCCTTACAAGGCGTTCACCGGCATGGGAAACGCCCTGATGAAGCAGGGAAAATCCGCCGAAGCGGGCGTGGCGTTCCGCGAGGCCGCGCTCGACGAGGCCAATCCCGATCCCACCAAGGCACTGCTGAACCTGGGCGTGTGCTTCATGGCGTTGAACCGACCGGCCGATGCGGTTGCATCCTACGAGAGCGCCTTGCAGTTCGACATGAGCACCGACACGCGCAACAAGATGTACGCCAGCCTGGGGCAGGCCTATGTTGCATCGGGCCAGATGCAACAGGCCGTGGATGCGTTCGAGAACGCCATAGCCGACAAGACCTATTTCCTGTCGGATTCCGCCAGCGTGGATTATCAGCGGGCCGTCGCCGCCGTTGCGCAGGGCACGGCCGAGGCCACGCAGGCGCTTCCCGCGATTGCCGACACGTCGGGCCTGGACGTCATAACCGACGAGCCGACCATCACGCCGACGCCGTCGCTCCCGCCGCAAGACCCCTACGTCGTGGACGAGCGCGCCGTGTCGGAAGAGTACTATTTCGCCGACCAGTTCGCCAAGCAGGGAGACTACGCTCCCAAGGGCGAAGAGCGGTTCTTCAACGCCACCGACGAGGAACTGGAACAATGGTCCAAGGGCGTGGTGAAGATGGAGCGCAAGCGCCGCAGCACCGGCCTGAAAGTGCTGCTGGCCATCGTGCTCGTCGTGCTCGTGGCGCTTGGCGCCTGCTTGTTCCTGTACACGCAGGGCTTCGGATGGCCCACGCAGGAGGCGGTGGTCGAGCAGGTATTCGCCGATCCGACTGCCGAAAGCAACTACGTGCAGGGCACGAGCGAAGAAGATATAGAGAAGATGTCGTCGCTCATCCCGAAGGATTCGACGGCGCATATCGACGGCATGAACAAGTCCATCAATTCATCGACGGTATACGTTACCGCCGAAACGCCAGAAGGCGGCGAGATGATGTACGAAGTGTCCATGTTGCGCGACATGCTGAGCTGGAAGGTGTCGGGCATCGGGCTGTACTATCCCAGCCAGCAATAACGAGGGTATGAAGGCGCGCCGGGCGAAGGGCTCGGTGCGCTGGTTCGGGGCATGGGGCCCCGGGAACGAAAGGAAGAACATGGCAATTCAGAAAACGTATACGATGATCAAGCCCGATGGCGTTCGCAACGGCCATATCGGCGAAATCGTGAACCGGTTCGAGCGCGCTGGCCTGACCATCGAGCAGATGCGCCTGGAAATGGTCACTCCCGAACAG
>DMNP01000258.1:0-2466 GCA_003452695.1 Eggerthellaceae bacterium | reverse complement strand
GGGCAAGCCGTTCTACGAGGGTCTTATCGCCTATGTGACCTCTGGGCCGGTCGTGAAGATGGTCGTATCGGGCGAAGGCGCCGTGGCCAAGGTCCGCACGCTGATGGGTGCAACCAACCCGGCAGATGCCGCTCCGGGCACCATCCGCGGCGATTTCGGCCTGATCATGGACGAGAACGTTATTCATGGGTCCGACTCGCCCGAGTCTGCCGAGCGCGAGATCTCCATCTTCTTCGGCTAGTCCGATTCGCAAAATGCACAGGGCAAACGGGCTGCAGGTGCCATCCTGCAGCCCGTTTTCTGTTGCAGTTCACCCTGCGCAGCCCGGGCGGCCACGTGCAGTAGCCGTTTTCTTCAATCGGGTTTCAGGTGCCGTTTGCGGACGGTGCCGATGCTTCGCGCAAGGGTTACAATAGGGCAATAGCCCGCGGGCACCGAGGCTCGATGGGCGACTTTCACCGGCAACGAAAGCGAGGAGCGCGTATGGCAACGCAAGATACAGTGAAGAGCTTGGTCGATTCCGTTATGTCCAATCCCGATTTCCTTTCGCACATTGCCAGCCACCCGTATTCGGCGGTGCGCGAGTCCACGGGCAAGCAGGACGTATCGCGCCAGGAAGTGAGCGAAGCCATGGCGGCGCTCTCGGCGCTGATGGGCGGCCAGACCGTCGATTTCGGCAATATCTCCAGCTTGGCTTCGGGCATGCTCGCCGATAACGGCGGCAGTGCCCATAGCATGGCAAGCGCCCTGTTCGGCGGTGGGTCCGGCGGCGGGATGCCTTTCGACTTCGCGCGCGATGTGCTGCCGAACCTGCAGAACATAAACTTCGAGCGGGGCATGGCCGGCGTGGACCTGAGCGATGGTCTGGGCATCGACGACGTCATCGGCTTCGCGAAGGGGGTTCTCGGCCGGTAGCCGGCCCGAGGACGGGAATTGCAAGACGCGCGCGAAGCGGGGCTGCACACCTGTTCCACCCCATATCGTGTGGTTGTGCGCAGCGGCGACCCAAGGCCGTTCACAACCTGTTCACAGCGGTTGTTGTGGGTGTGGAGTTTGCTTTCCCGCTGCGCGCGGAATCGCTGGAAAGCCCGGGCAGCGTGCTAGAATTTTAGGCTACTTGAGAGCATGCAACCCGAGGGGTTTTACCATATGTCCATCTTCGATTCGCTATTGGGATTCACCGGCAACAGGTCGGCGGACATGGCCATAGACTTGGGCACGGCCAATACGCTCATCGCCATATCGGGCGAGGGCATCGTCGTGAACGAGCCGTCGGTCGTCGCCATCGAAAAAAGCTCGCATCGCGTCCTTGCCGTGGGGCACGAGGCGAAGAACATGATTAACCACACGCCCGACGCGTTTTCCGCCGAACACCCGTTGAAGGACGGCGTCATCGCAGATTACGATGTTACCGAAGCCATGATCTCGGCCTTCATCAACAAGGCGGCTCCGCGCAAGTACCCGTGGCAGGCAAAGCCGCGCATCGTTATCTGCATTCCGTGCGGCGCCACGTCCGTGGAAAAGCGTGCCGTGTTCGAGGCGGCTATTCAGGCGGGCGCGCGCCAGGCCTATCTCATCGAAGAGCCCATGGCCGCAGCCATGGGCGCCGATCTGCCCGTCACCGAACCGACGGGCAGCATGGTGGTAGACATCGGCGGCGGCACGACCGAGGTTGCGGTCATATCGCTCGGCGGCATCGTCACGTCGTCCAGCTTGCGGCTTGCCGGCAACAAGATGGACGAGGCCATCCTCATGCACTTGCGCGATTTGCTGGGCATAAAGATCGGCGAGCGCACGGCAGAGGTGATAAAGATAAAGATCGGCTCCATCCTGCCGTTCGAAGACGGGCGCGAGCGCGACATGATAATCTCGGGCCAGGACATGGTGACCGAGCAGCCCAAGGAAGTGACCATCCAATCCGAGGACGTGCGCGCAGCGCTTGTGGAGCCTTGCGAGGACATGGTGCTTTCCATAAAGGAAACGTTCAAGAAGACGAACCCGGACCTAGCCAGCGACATCATTCAGAACGGCATCTTGCTGACGGGCGGTGGGGGATTGCTGTCGGGATTGGACCGCTATCTGACCGATGCCCTGGAAATCCCCGTATGGGTGAGCGAAACGGCGCTGACCAACGTCGTGACGGGTTGCCTGAAGGTTCTGGAAACCCCGACGGCGCTGCGCCAGACGCTCATGAGGTCCAAGTAGCGCGGCGGTTTCGTCATGCCCCTGAACACGCAACAGAGCGGGTCTCCCGTCGTCCGACGCATCGTGCTCGTCGTGCTGCTGGTGGCCTCGGTCGCGTTGGCCACGGTGTACGGACGCGAGGGCGAAAGCGGTCCGATTCATGCGGTTCAGAATGCCGTGATGGGCGTGACGGGCGGCGTGGGAAGCGTGAGCGCGGGCGTGGGAGTGGCCACGGCGGGGGTCGGCGACCTGGCGGCCAACGCCACGGCCAACGACCAGACG
>DMNP01000333.1 GCA_003452695.1 Eggerthellaceae bacterium | reverse complement strand
GCAAGGGCGGCAGCGACTTCGACCCGAAGGGCAAGTCCAACATGGAAGTGATGCGCTTCTGCCAGTCCTTCATGACCGAGCTTTCGCGCCACATCGGCCCCGACACCGACGTTCCCGCAGGCGACCTGGGCGTGGGCGGGCGCGAAGTGGCCTATATGTTCGGCCAGTACAAGCGGCTGAGCAACGAGTGGACCGGCACGATGACCGGCAAGGGCCTTTCCTTCGGCGGATCGCTTGCCCGCACCGAAGCCACCGGCTATGGCCTGGTATACTTCGTGGACGAGTACCTGAAGTGCCATGACGACTCTTTCGAGGGCAAGAACGTGGTGGTGCACGGCTCCGGCAACGTGGCCATCTACGCCATCCAGAAGGTCGAACAGCTCGGCGGCAAGACGATTGCCTGCTCGGACACGAAGGGCTGGGTCTACGATCCCGAGGGCATAAGCGTCGAGGCGCTCGAAGCCATCTACAACGCCAAGCGCAGCGGCCATGACAAGGGCGTTAGCCTGGCCATGTACACCGATTACCGCCCGAACGCGGAATACCACGCCGAGGACGGCCGGGCCGTCTGGGGCGTGAAGTGCGACATCGCGCTTCCGTGCGCACGCGAGAACACGCTGCTGCTCGAAGACGCCGAAAAGCTCGTGGCAAACGGCTGCAAGATCGTCGGCGAGGGCGCGAACATGCCCACCACCCTGGAAGCAACCGACTACCTGCAGGAGCACGGCGTGGCCTTCTTCCCCGGCAAGGCCGCGAATGCCGGCGGCGTGGCCACGTCTGGCCTGGAGATGTCGCAGAATGCCGAGCATCTGTCCTGGACGTTCGACGAAGTGGATTCCAAGCTGCAGGGCATCATGCGCAACATCTACCATGCATGCGACGATGCGGCCAAGGAATACGGCATGGAGGGCAACTACGTGGCAGGCGCCAATATCGCCGGCTTCAAGAAGGTTGCCGACGCCATGATAGCCCAGGGCATCGTGTAGGCCGCAAGCCGCAGGCAAGCGCACAACCCGGCAAACGCAAGGCGGGCCGCAGGCTCTTCAACCTGCGGCCCGCCTTCTTGCAATACGCACTGCAAGGAGCAGATGGTGCCACGCCTGCCCCCGCCAGCCATGGCAAACCGTTGGCAGAGGATGCGAAACGTCAGCCCTACAGATGCCAGATCTGTGCGTTGTAGTCCTCGATGGCGCGGTCGGAGCTGAAATAGCCGGCCTTCGCAGTGTTGACGACCGCGCTCTTCAGCCAGCGGTCGCGGTCGCGGTAGGCGGCCATCGTCTCGGCGAAACAGGCGTCGTAAGATGCGAAATCGTGCATGACGAAGTACTGGTCGCCGCCGTGCCCTTGGCCGTACAGCGCATGGTACAGGTCGTCGAAACGGCTGCCATCCGCGGTAGGCAGGCTGCCATCGACCAGATGGTCGACCACGCGCTTCAGCCGCGGGTTGGCATCGGCCACCGCGCGCGGATCGTACGATCCCTCCGCCTTCATGCGCTCTATCTCGTCCACCGTCGCGCCGAAGATGAAGATGTTGTCGGGCCCCACCTGCTCGGCAATTTCAACGTTCGCGCCGTCCATCGTGCCAAGCGTCAGGGCTCCGTTCAGCATGAACTTCATGTTGCCGGTGCCCGAAGCCTCCATGCCCGCAGTCGATATCTGCTCGGATATCTCCGCCGCCGACACCAGATGCTGAGCCGCCGTCACATCGTAGTTGGCCAGGAAGACCACGGGGATGAGCTCGCGCGTGCGCGCATCCGACGCCACGAGCTTCGCAATGGCGTTAATCAAGCAGATGATGTCCTTCGCGCGCCAATAGCCCGGGGCGGCCTTCGCCGCGAACACGAAGGTGGTCGGGGGAATGTCCAGCTTCTCGCCGTCCACGATGCGGTCGTACAGCGAAAGCACGTGCAACGCCTTCATCAGCTGGCGTTTGTATTCGTGCAGGCGCTTGGCCTGGGCGTCGATAATCGTTTCGGGATCCACCTGCACCCCGCGGGTCGCCTGCATCCATGCAGCGAAATCCCGCTTGTTCGCGGCCTTCACCGCGGCGTACTCCTTGCGAAACGCCGCGTCGTCTGCATAGGGCTCCAGTTCGGCAATCTTGCGCCAGTCTTTCATGAAGCCCTCGCCGATGGTGTCGTCGACCAACTGGCGCAGGCGCGGGTTGGCCACGCCCAGCCAACGGCGCTGCGTCACGCCGTTGGTTATGCCGCAGAAATGGTCGGGATACGCCTCGTAGAAATCGTGGAACACGCGGTCGCGCAGTATCTGCCCGTGCAGCTGGGACACACCGTTCACATGGCCGCTGCTCAGCACGCACAGGTTTGCCATGCGTACCTGCCCCGCATGGATGACCGCCATGTTGTTCACCCGGGCGGTATCGCCCGGGAACAGCTGCCAGATGCGTTCGCGGAAACGCGCGTCGATGGTCTCCAGGATGCGGAAAATGCGCGGCAGCAACGCGCGCATCGTGTCCGCCGACCATTTCTCCAAAGCTTCGGGCATTATGGTGTGGTTGGTATAGTTGAACGTGCGCGAAACGATGTCGACGGCCTCTTCCCACGTGAAGCCCTCTTCGTCGATGAGGATGCGGATGAGCTCGGGCACGGCCAACGCAGGATGCGTGTCGTTAATCTGGATGGCCAGCTTGTCGGGCAGCGTGTGAAGGTCGCCGTAGTGGCGCTTGTGCGCGTCTACGAGGCACTGCATGGTGGCCGACACCAGGAAGTAGAACTGGCGCAAGCGCAACTCCTGCCCGCGATGGTGGCTGTCCTCGGGATACAGCACCTTTGATATGGATTCCGCCAAAGCGCGTTCGGCCGTCGCCCATTCGTATTCACCCCGATTGAAGCTGGCAAGGTCGATCTGCTGCGGCGAACGGGCGCGCCACAGGCGCAACGTTGCGGGCAGCTTGCTCTCGTAGCCCACGATGGGCATGTCCCAAGCCTCCGCCAAGACGGTCGTCGCATCGTGGTAGACGACCTGCAGGCGCCCGCTCTCGTCCCAGCGCTCTTCCACGTGGCCGCCGAACTTCACCTCGAACACGCGGTCGGCCCGCTCCGCCGACCACACATCGCGCGACTGCATCCACGCATCGGGCGTTTCCACCTGGCGCCCGTCTTGGATCTCCTGGCGGAAGAAGCCATATTCGTAGCGGATGCCGAATCCCATGGCCGGCATGCCCAAGGTGGACAGGCTGTCCAAGAAGCATGCCGCCAAACGGCCCAGGCCGCCGTTGCCCAGGCCGGCATCGGCCTCCTGTTCTTCGACTTCGCCCAAGTCGTAGCCCATTTCGGCCAGCGCAGCCGCGTAGATGTCGTATAACCCCAGGTTAACCAGGTTGTTTGAAAACGCACGGCCGATAAGGAATTCGGCGCACAGATAGATAAGGCACTTGTCGCCCGAGGTCTGCGACCGCTCGCGTTCGGCCGCGAACACGTCCATAACCTCGTCGCGCACGCAGAGCGCCGCCGCCTCGTAGATTTGCGAGATTACCGCCTGGCCGGCGGTAACGCCGAACTCCCGCTGCACGCGCTGCTCGATTTTCATGCGCGTTTCGGCCACCTTGTCGCCAGCGACCTTCGCTTTTCCCGTCTTTGCCATGTATATCACCAATCCCTAGAGCAAACTGCTGTACAGCTCCGCATAGGAACGCGCGCAGCGTTCGAAGCTGTTGTCGCTTTCCATCGCCTGGCGTATCAGGCGCTTGCGCACCTTGGCATCGCGCCAGACTTCCAGCGCATATCGGATGACGTCGAGCATCTCGGCGGCATCGTAGTTCGCGAACGAGAAGCCGTTGCCAGCGCCGCTTGCGGCATCGTAGGGCACGACCGTGTCGCGCAGGCCTCCCGTCTCGCGCACGATGGGCAGCGTTCCGTAGCGCATGGATATCATCTGCGAAATTCCGCACGGCTCGAACAGCGACGGCATCAGGAACAGGTCGCATCCCGCATAGATGCGGTGGGCAAGTTCGCCGTTGTATCCGATATAGCTGAGCAGCCGTCCCCGGTACTGCGCCTCGGACTGGCGGAAGAAATCCTCGTATTCCCGGTCGCCCGCACCGAGCATGATGAAGCGCACGTCCTCCTGCATCAGGTCGTCCAGCACCGAGCGCACCAAATCGATGCCCTTCTGCGACGTAAGGCGCCCGACCATGCCGATGACGGCCGTGTCCTTGCCAGCGGGCTGCATGCCCAGGTCGTCCAGGAGCGCACCGCGCAGCTCGGCCTTTCGCCAGGCACTCTTCTCCGAGAAGTGCACGGGCAAGGCGGAATCGGTGCGCGGGTCCCATACCTCGGTGTCTATGCCATTCAAGATGCCGACCAAGTCGCCCCCGCGCGATCGCAGCGCGCCGTCCAGCCCCTCGCCACGGAACGGGTCGCAGATTTCCCGGGCGTATGTGGGGCTTACGGTGTTCACCTTGTCGGCGAAGACGATGCCGGCCTTCAGCATGTTGTCGCAATCGCCCTGGCCGATGAACTCGGGAAAGGCCAGGCCGTCGTCGATGTCCAGCACGTCGCGGTAGAAATCGTGGGTATACTGGCCTTGGAAATGCATGTTGTGGATGGTCAGCAGCGTGCGCAAGCCTTCCTGCACACCGCCTGCATACTGGGTTTTCACGAGCAGCGGCATCATGGCCGTATGCCAATCGTTGCAATGCAGGATCTTCACGTCGAAATCGAGCAGCGGAATGCTGTCCAGCACCGCACGCGTGAAGTAGGCGTACTGTTCGCCTTCGAAGTCGCCGCCGCAGTACACGGGGCCGCCGAAATAGAACTCGTTGTCTATGAAGTAGACTATGGTGCCGTCCAAATCCAGCTTCTCCACGCCCACGTACTGCGTACGCCATCCCAGATTCGCCTGAAAGTCGGCCAGGTGCTGCGCCTCCGCACCGTAGCGTTCCTTCACCTGACGGTGAAACGGCATGATGATTCGCGCATCCACGCCGATCTTCTTCAGGTACTTGGGCAACGCGCCCACCACGTCCGCCAAGCCGCCGACCTTCACGAGCGGCGCGCATTCTGCCGCGGCGATCAGCACGCCGGGCATGCCCGCGAACTGCGGCTGCGCGGTTGCGGCGGACGGAGCCTCCACCTGGCTCGGTTCCTTCT
>DMNP01000250.1:582-2781 GCA_003452695.1 Eggerthellaceae bacterium | reverse complement strand
ACCGCAAGGAGGCCAAGGACCACGGCGACGCCGGCATCCTGCTGGGAAGCGCGCTTTCCGACGGCGATCGCGTGGTCATGGTGGAAGACGTCACGACGTCGGGCAAGTCGATAGAGGAAACCTATCCCATTATCACGGGCCTTGCCGATGTGAAGGTATGCGGGCTGATGGTGTCCCTGAACCGCCAGGAAGTGGGGAAGGGCGGTCAGGTGTGCGCGCTCGACGAAGTGGCGCAGCGATACGGCTTTCCTACGGCGGCCATAGTCAGCATGTCAGACGTAGTGGCCCACCTGCACAACCGCACGTGCCAGGGGCGCATCGTCATCGACGATGCATGCAAGGCGGCCATCGACGCGTATTACGAGACCTACGGCGCAAAGTAGCCCATGGCGCCTTACGGCAAGGGTTTCGTCGGCGTCTTCGATTCGGGGGTCGGCGGCATAAGCGTGCTGCGCGAACTGGCACGGCAGCTCCCGCACGAGGACTTCCGCTATTTCGGCGATTCCGCGTTCGCGCCGTACGGCGAGAAGGAGCGCGACTGGGTGTTGCGCCGTTCGCGGGACATCGTCGACGACCTGCTGGACCAGGGGGCGAAAGCCATCGTCATCGCCTGCAACACCGCAACGTCCGCAGCTGCATCTACGCTGCGCGCCGATTATGCGCATGTGCCCATAATCGGCGTGGAGCCTGCTTTGAAACCCGCCACGCTGGCCGAGCGGTCGGGGCGCATCTTGGTCATGGCCACGCCCATCACCTTGCGGCTGGACAAATACCAGCAGCTCGCCCAGCGCTGGGGCGGCGGCCACGAGGTAATCCCCGTTCCCTGTCCGGGCCTGGCGGCGCGCATAGAACAGGGCAACCTGGACGCACCCGACCTTCAGGACCTGCTGCAGTCGCTCGTCGGCGCATGGGCGGGCACGGTGGACAGCGTGGTCCTGGGGTGCACGCATTACCCGTTCATCGCACGGCAGATCCGCGCCGTCGTGGGCGACGTGCCGCTTTTCGACGGAGCCCGGGGCACCGCGTTGCAGCTGAAGCGCAAGCTTGCGGAACGCAGCTTGCTTTCGTTTTCCCGGGAACCCGGGCGCGTTGAATTCGCGTCCAGCCGTCAAACGCCCGAAGAGATTGCCCTGTACCGCCGATTCTTCGAAGGGCGCGTATGAGCCACGCCCCGGCAACGGGTAGAATGGGTGCGTGAACCGTTCGGCGACCGCGCGAGCTCCTTTCCCGCGGCACGCCGCCGACGAAAGGAGAACAGCATGGCGATACTGAACAACGAATCGGGCATCTATGCGGCAAACATCGTGCAGGATGCATCGGGTGCGCCCACGCTGGCGCCCGACTTCAAGGCTATCTACGACAGCTTCGCACAGCGCATCGCCTGGGTCGACGGCAACGTGGTGCCGGGAGCTTTCCAGATGAACACGGCCTGGTACTCCGCCGTGCCGTCGCGCGACCCCATCTTCACCGAGCATGTGCACGACGACGCCGACGAGCTTATCGGCTTCATCGGGTCGGATCCCGACAACCCGGGCGACCTGGGAGGCGAGATAGAGTTCACCATCGGCGGGGAAGCCCATCTGCTCACGAAGTCGACGATCGTGTTCGCACCTGCCGGTCTCGTGCACAATCCCATGCGCATCTTGCGCGTCGACCGCCCCATATTCCATTTCTCGGTGGTGACGACGCACACCTACGACGGCACGGCTACGTATCGCTAGCCCGCGCCCCGTCCCGCAGGAAATGAGTCGGGAGAACCGATCTCCCGACTCATTAGAAATCGAAGACCTCGCCAACCTTCGCCTGCACGCACAAATCGGCGAAGCGGTCGCGCGGCGTGGGGGCCAGGTTCACGATGGCCAGGTGGTCTCCCGAGAAGTAGTCGATAAGCCCCGCCGCGGGATACACCGCCAGCGAGGTCCCCGCCACCACGAGCAGGTCGGCGCGGCGTATGGCGTTCACGGATTCATGCACCACGCGCTCGTCCAGGCCCTCTTCGTACAGCACGACGTCGGGATTCACGATGCCGCCGCATTCCGGGCAGCGTGGAACGCCGTCGGGCGCGCATTCATGAAGGGCGCTCGTCGCATCCAGGTCGTAGGGCGCGGCGCAGCCCATGCAGTAGTTGCGCAGCACCGACCCGTGCAACTCCCAGACCGTGGTGCTTCCGGCAGCCTGGTGCAGGCCGTCGATGTTCTG
>DMNP01000250.1:303-474 GCA_003452695.1 Eggerthellaceae bacterium | reverse complement strand
ATGGGCGCGGTTGGGCTTGACGCCGCGCGCGATCATGCGGTCGAAATAGAACGCGTAGAACCGGTCGGGATGCGCGTCGAAGTACGAGCGCGATATCATCTGCTCGGGCGGCACGTCGCCGTACTTCTGCGCATACAGGCCATCGGGGCTGCGGAAATCGGGGATGCCGCT
>DMNP01000250.1:0-234 GCA_003452695.1 Eggerthellaceae bacterium | reverse complement strand
AAACCCCGGCGCCGCCGAAGAACACCATGCGTCCCGGGGCGCACGACCCGATCCAAGCGCGCAGCGTTGAAATGCCCTTGTCGTCCATGCCAGCTCCTTTCCGAAAGAAACCCATGCCTGCATTATAGGCCACTCGTCGGACGGAGCAGCCCCGTCGGCCGGGTCGTGGGCAGCAACGAATACGCTCGAAGGTCGCTGGCCACGCTTCGGCCAGGGCGAGGGCAGGTGAGAGGG
>DMNP01000405.1 GCA_003452695.1 Eggerthellaceae bacterium | reverse complement strand
ACGCGGCGGATGGCGCCGTTCTTGTGCTTTATGGAATAGATGGTCTCCATCGATTCCAGGATGTATTCGATGGGATTGTGCTTCGGGTCTTCGCCCGCCTCGATGGCCAGGCGCTTGTGTCCCATGTCCTGCAGCGCCACCACTTCGGCGCGAATCTCGTCCTGGGTAAGCTTGCGGCGCGGGATGGTGCGGTTCTTGGCGTGATATGGGCAATACAGGCAGCCGTTCACGCAATAGTTGGAAAGGTAGAGCGGCGCGAACAGCACGATGCGGTTGCCGTAGTAGGCCAGCTTTATCTGGCGCGCCAGGCGCTTTATCTCCTCGTTTATCCCCGGGTCCTCGCAGGCCAGCAGCACGGCAGCCTCGCGGTGCGTTATCATCGTGCCGTGCTCGTGGGCGGGGTCCAGATGCGGGCGGCACTTCTGCAGGATTTGCCGGCAAAGCTCCAGGTCGTCCTTGTGCTCCTGGGCGTATGCCAGCGATTCCATTATCTCGTCGTGGTTGATGAACTCGTCGGCGCACGACGATTTCGGGTTGTATGCGTACTGGGCCATGGTCCTTCTGCTCCTCGTTTCACTGCGCGGAAGATCGCTGCTTGCACCGCTCGCTTCCCCGCATCGTTCTCGTCTTGTAGCGCGCCCCCCTCCCGGGCGCTTCTAATGCCTGCGTTTCGCTTGCTGGCGGCCCGCTGGGAAACGCCCGCGTGCCGCATGAAACCTAGGTTTGCCCGGGGGCCGGGCGCGGGTCGCCGCGGTCCACCACGAGCTCGTAGCCGATGGCCCGCATGCGTGCGTCCAAGTCGGCGCGACACTCGGCCGCTTCCACCCCCGTGCTAATCTTGTTGTCGTACAAATCGTAGTGGCCGCGCACTTCCACGGGCGAAAGGTTCGGCATGACCACGTTCGCGCCCGCTCGGATGCCCTTCTCGCGGCCATAGGGCTCGGCCGTCCCGAGCGCTGTGGTCGCGGGGATGAGCAAGTTCGGCTGGATGAGCCGCATGAGCGAAAGCAAGAAGCAGGTCATCGCAACCGTCCCGCCCGGCTCGCCCGCGAACGGCGTGGCATGATGCGGGATGAACGGCCCGATGCCGCACATGTCGGGCTCGAAGCGCTCGATGAACTTCAGGTCCGCCGCCAGGTGCGCGGGCGTCTGGAACGGGGAGCCCACCATGAATCCGCAGCCCACGGTGAAGCCCGCATCGCGCAGGTCGTGCAAACAGCGCATGCGGCGCTCCCAGCTCATCTGCCGGGGATGAAGGCGACCGTAGTGGTCGGGGTCGGCCGTTTCGTGGCGCAGCAGGTAGCGGTCGGCACCCGCATCGCGCAGCGCCCGATAGCTTTCGCGGCTGCGCTCGCCAAGGGAAAGCGTTACCGCGCAGTCGGGGTGTGCGTCCTTTATCGCACCGACGATGGCGCACAAGCGCTTGTCGGTGAACCAGGCATCTTCGCCTCCTTGCAGCACGAACGTGCGAAAGCCCAGACCGTAGCCCGCCTCCGTGCATTCCATGATCTGCTCGGGCGCCAGCCGATAGCGCGTGCATTGCCTGTTGGAACGGCGGATGCCGCAGTACAGGCAATCGTTTTTGCAATAGTTGGATATCTCGATAAGCCCGCGCGTGAACACTGCGGTGCCGTACACCGCGCGTCGCACGCGATCCGCCCGCCGGGCCGCCTCGGCTGCCACGTCGTCGTCGCAGTGAGCCACCAAATGCTCGTAGCCTTCCAACGGCAACGAGCGGGTGCGCTGAAGCTCATCGATCAGCTTGCAGCAGTCCTCGTTCACGGATCCCCCCTTTCCGCCTACGTGCTAGACGATGGATACATGCTTTCGAGTCCAGAAGCGCCGAGGCGCGCCCATCGATGCGGAGCCGAGGAAGGTCCAATGGCCTGCGTCGACGAGGCCGAGCTTTCAGGGGTGCGGCTCGGCGCTTCTGGACCGGACTCGTTTCCTCGTCGTTCTAGGCCCGCGAGATAACGCTCGAATAGGCAGTCTTCACGCTGATGCCGCCGATATTGCCGACCTTGCCGGCAAGGGCTGCTATCTCGTCTTGCGGAGCGTCGATGGCAACGCTTATAACGCTGATGCCGCGCTCGCGATACGGCACGCCCATGCGCCCGATGATGAATGGGGCATAGTCGTGCAGCACCGCGTTCAGGGCTTCCACCGATTCCGGGTCCTCCACGATAATGCCCATCACCGCCACGCGTGTTTCCATGTGGTTTCTCGCTTTCCCCGTCTCTTGCTCGTGTCGGCTTCATGCGCGCATGAAAAAACCGCGCCCCTTGCGAAGGCACGGCATGGCAAAGCTTTCCCAGCATGCGCCTTCGTGTCAGACCTGAGTCTTCGCATCGGGCTTTTCTTTTTCCGCGCATCGCGCTGCCGGCGACGCCGCGCGCGACGTCTGCTGCCCCGACGGCGTTCGATCGGAAATCGCCTTCCTTGCGTTCGCCTGTCGGTTGCGATGCACGCGCCTAGTATAGCCCGCTTTGCGCTGGAGTCCAGCCCCGTTTTCTGAAAGTGCAAATCAGGTGCCTTGCCGGCTACGGTCGCTCTATGCAGCCCGCCGGGCGGTCGGGGAAGGGGGCGTGTGAAATCGCGAACGGGGGCTTTGCAAGAGGTTTCGCGATGCTTTGCCGTTGGGCGGCGTGCGGGTATAGAATGCGCTTGGGCAAAAGGATTCGGCCAAACGGCCTTGTGCCCATAATGGAATGGGGGAATTATGGCGCAGGGAAACGAAACCGCGCACCGCGGGAAACTCAGCTTGGCGGTTCTGGCCGATGTGGCGAACCCGATCGACCCGCAAATCATAGAGGAGTGCGTGGACGTCTGGTGCGGCCAATTCGACGGAGACGGGTACGATTCGGAATGCAAGCAGCGCGAATCCGAGAACGACCGCTATCTGGACGAGTTCTACGAGGACCTGGTGGCGGCGGGCCTGAAGGAAGCGACCATCGGCAAGCACATCGACAACGTGTATTTCTACCTGAACACGTACCTGCTGCGCGAGGCCCCGCTGCCGATGCGCGCAGGGTGCTACAAGGTGGACGATTTCCTGGGCTCGTTCTTCATCCGCAAGTGCATGTGGTCCACGCCGGCCAGCATCCGGTCGAACGCGGCCAGCTATAAGAAGTTCTACCAGTCCATGCTGCAACGTGGCCACATCGCGCAGGGCGACTACGATTGGCTGGTAGCCACCATAAAGGACGGCAAAGACGATTGGTGCGAGCTGTGCGCCGAATACAACGACCCCTACAGCGAAAACCCCTTTTTCCCATTTGGCGGTTTCGAGGGGGATGGCGGTTTCGGAAGCCAGCCGCTCCCGCTGGTGGACAACAGCGTGGAGGTGGCCCGCGAGCTCGGGATAGCCGGGCCCGATGCGGCCACGCGGTTCGGGGAGATGCTCGACGAGAGCGCCGACCCGATGCTGCGCGCGTTTGCCCAGCAGCTGTTGAGCACGGCGCTGGAGCAGGGCATGTCGGGCGACGAGCTGCTGGCGGCATTGGATGACGTGGCCGAACAGCTGGATCGCGAGCTTGCCGTGTTCGACGCTTCGGACGATGAGCTCCTGGACCAGCTGGAGGCCATCGGCCTTCGCACCAACCGCGAGGAGTTCGTGGCCATCGTGAAGACGAGCGGCTCGGAGTCAACCGTCTTCGACGCGCTGCGCGATGCCAACCGCGTGGAAATAGCCGATACGGACCTGGATTTCGCGCTGACTGCCATCGGCGAACTGTGGGAGCGCTGGGTGCCCGAAGAACCGAGCAGCTCCATTGCCTTCGCGCAGATCGTGGAAGGCTATGAATATGATGACGGGCGGCAGGTCGAGCGGTTGGACTGCTGGGAACACGCATGGGAGGTGCTGAAACGCGTCGCGCGCCTGGAAGGCGCCGACCTGCTGTTGGACGGCGATGCGCGCATGGCCCAGCACTCGTTGCCCGAATGGCTGCGCGATTTCGAGGAGCAACTGCGTTCCGCCGCCGAGGACGACCCGGCCTACGGCGAAATTCTGGCGCGCTACCTGGAAGAGCGCAACGCGCTGGTCGGGCCCTTGCCCTGATGTGCCGGCCGCAGGCCGTGGGCAGCAACTGCGAAGCTCGTGGAAATGGTGCATTGTCTCTGAGGTAATGTATCATACGCCGATAAAAGCGCTATGATATGCCCATGAATTCAAGGTCTCGAAGAACGCTGCTCGTCATAGTCGTGGTGGCCATGGTGGTCACGATGGCTTTCATCTTCGGCAATTCCCTTCAGGGAAGCGAGGCCTCGTGGAAGACGAGCAACGCCGTCGCGAATTTCCTCGCGCCCGTCCTGCACGGGGTGCACGACCTCGCGCTGAAAGCAGGCGTACCGGCGTCGTTGTCCTACGAGGCGTTCGTGCGCAAGTTCGCCCACTTCGTCGAATACGGCCTGCTCGGATTCGAGTGCTATGCCGTAACGGTGCTGGTCGTCGGGCGCGTGGCGTCGCCGTACGTGTGGGCCGACCTGTTCATCGTCCTGGCCCTTGCCGTGGCCGACGAGTTCGTGCAGGGCCTTGCGGCGCGCTCGAGCCTCGTGTCCGACGTCGTCATCGATTTCGCAGGCGCCTGCGCGGGCATGGTCGTGGCGTTCATCGTCGCTACGCTGCTGACCAAGGCTCGCCCGCGCAAACGGGATGCACGACCCGAAGCCCGGCTGTAAACGTAGCTTCCAAGATTCTATCACGCCCGCATATACCGCGTTGGTTCGTGGAGGGCCATGGGCAGTAGCCATAGATGCTTCGCACCTACGTGGCTCCTTCGAAAGGATGCGCAATTATCGGGTTTTACGATACAATTGGTCGGCGAGCAACGAGGAGGAGATTGCGATGGAGATTCTGCACGACACATCGAACCGTCGTACTTTGCTGGCGCTGCTGGACCAGTCCTCCCATGCACGCGATTTCAGCCGGCTGCTCGAACAGACCTTCAACCTGGTCTTCGCCCGGGACGTGCGCGAATGCCTGAACATCATGCGCGAGCGGGCGACCAGCTTGTCGGTCGTCGTCGCAGATGTGGACATGGCGGTGGCCGACGACTATGCGCTCTTGCGCACCGCGGCAGGCGACGCGCGCATAGCGAACATTCCCATCGTCATCGGGGCCGTGCGCGACCTGACCGACGACGACTTGCGCTGCCTCGACCTGGGTGCGGTGGACTTCGTGATGAAGCCCTACCACGAGAAGCTGATGGTGCAGCGCATCGAAAACGCCATCCGCATAAAGCAGTCCACCAACTTCTACGAGATAGAGGCCATCCTGCGCGAGCTGCCTTCCAACATTTTTCTGAAGGATGCCGAATGCCGCTATGTGTTCGCCACGCACTATTGGCATCATCTGAAAATGGACGAGGGAGATCCCAATTGGGATATCCGCGGCAAGACCGACCTGGAGATACGCAAGGATTTGGACAATGCCATGCACGCCTACGAGTCCGACAAGGAAATCCTGCGCACGGGCAAGGGCACGGAATACATGATAGAGATAAACACGGACGGCGTGCAGGAGTTCCTGGAGCTTATAAAGCGTCCGGTGTTCGACGAGGACGGCAATGCAACGGGGATCATCGCGCTGGCAAACGACGTTACGGAAGCCGAGCTGGCCAAGCGCGAGCTCGAAAAGCACGCGCGCACCGACGAGCTGACCGGGCTGGCCAACCACCGTGCCTTCGACGAGGCCCTGCAAGAGCTGCCGGGCCGCTGCGACCTGCCCATTTCGATAATCTCGGTGGATTGCGATTACCTGAAACAGATTAACGACACGTACGGCCATCTGGTCGGCGACGAGTACATACGCATGGCGGCCACGGCGTTTCGGGCAGCACTGCCGCATCGTGCGCAGGCGTTTCGCACGGGGGGCGACGAATTCGTGGCGCTGGTGCCGCAGACGACGCGGGAACGGGCCGAGGAGGCCGTGGCGGACATGCGCTCGCGCTGCGGGCTGTTCAAGCTTCGCGACCACAGCGTGAGCATATCATGCGGCCTGAGCATTATCGAAAGCCCCGACGAGAACCCCTTCGACGCCATCGCACGCGCCGACCGGTCGATGTACGAAGACAAGGCCAGCCGCCGGCGCGGCTAGGCAGCCGTCTTCTCTCATTCCAACTTGCGAACCCAAGCTGCGGTTTCGCGCGGTCGGCTGCCGTCCTGCCCGCGAACCCGATGGCTGCTCGTTGCGGTCCGGCCGACGGCGCCTGATGCAAGGTGCGCGAATGGCCAGAAAATGCAACAGGCGCTTTTCTGGAAAGTGTCCTATAATCAGCCTTCGTATCCTGAGAGGGAGGGGCGGATTATGGTTTCGAGCGGCCAAGGCGACGGGCAATGCGCTCCGAAAGAGGGGCATGTGGCCGAGAACGGCAACGAGCAGGGGGTTGACGCGCCGCATGCGCTGGATATCGAACCGCGGCTGGCGGGGCTTCTTCCCGTTGCGGTTTTCCTGGTGCTGTTCATCGGCGCGGGCGTCGTGTTGAACGACTTCTACAGCATGCCCGCCATCGTGGCGTTCGTATGCGCATTGGCCGTGGCCTTCGTCCAGAACCGCCGACGTTCCTTCGACGACAAGCTGGAAAGCGTGGCGCGGAGCATGGGCGAATCGAACGTGATGATCATGTGCCTGGTGTTCGTGCTCGCGGGCGCGTTCACCGGGTCGGTGCAAGCGGCGGGCGGCGTGCAGAGCACGGTGAACTTCGCGCTCAGCATTCTGCCGACGAGCATCGTGTTGCCGGGACTCTTCCTCATCGCGTGTTTCATCAGCATCTCGATGGGCACGTCGGTGGGAACCATCGCCGCGCTCGCGCCCATTGCGGTCGGCATCGCCGAGAAGACCGGGCTCGCCGGCGCGCTCTGCCTGGGCGCCATCGTGGGCGGGGCCATGTTCGGCGACAACCTGTCGATGATCTCCGACACGACGATCGCCGCCACGCGCACGCAGGGCTGCGACATGGCCGACAAGTTCAAGGAGAACTTCAAGATCGCGCTGCCGGCCGCCATCGCCACGTTCATCGTGTTCCTCGCGCTCGGCTTGGGCAGCGAGTACGCCATCGACGGCGACCTCGACTACAACCTGTGGCAAGTGCTGCCCTACGTGGCCGTGCTCGTGGCTGCGCTCGTGGGCGTGAACGTGTTCATCGTGCTCATCGGAGGCACGGTGCTCTCGCTCGTCGTGGGCGTGGCGCTCGGCACGATCGCGCCCGACATGGTGTTCGTGGCCATGGGGTCGGGGCTCGATGGCGGTGGCGGCATCATGAACATGTACGACATCACCGTCATCTCGATCATCTGCGCCGGCATCATCGGCCTCGTGCGCGACAACGGCGGCATCGCCTGGATCCTCGCGCGCATCAGCGGGGCCGTGCGCGGCAAGCGCGGGGCGCAGTTCGGCATTGCCGCGCTCGCGTCGCTTGTGGACATATCGACGGCCAACAACACCGTTGCCATCGTCATCG
>DMNP01000274.1 GCA_003452695.1 Eggerthellaceae bacterium | reverse complement strand
CGGGCGCGATCGCCCAGCTCGGCCTGCGCCTTGTCGAACGTATCGCCCGGAAGCGTTTCGGCATAGCGGCCCTTCACCGGCTCTTCGCCCGCAAGGATCTGCTCGCGGATGGCGGGGTCGATGGGGGCCGGCGTCTTGCCGTATTCGCCGCGGCAGTAGGCCTTTATCTCGGCGCCCACGTTCTTGTAGCGCTCGCCGGCCAGCACGTTTTGCACTGCCTGCGTGCCCACCAGCTGCGACGTGGGCGTTACCAGCGGGGGATAGCCCAAGTCGGCGCGCACGCGCGGCGTTTCCTTCAGCGCATCTTCGAACTTGTCCAGCGAATTCAGCATTTCCAGCTGCGACAGCAGGTTGGAAAGCATGCCGCCCGGAATCTGGTAGTTCAGGCACTGGGTGTCCGTCGTCAGCGAAATCGGGTTCAGCGTGCCGTCGTCCAGGTATTCGTTGCGCACCGGCTTGAAGTAGTCGGCGATCTCGTACAGCATGGGCTCGTCCAGGTCCACCTGGTAGCCAAGGCCCTTCAGCGCCACGGCCAGCGTTTCCGTGGCCGGCTGAGACGTGCCGCCCGAGAACGGCGATATGGCGGTGTCGATAACGTCGGCCCCGGCCTCGACCGCCTTCAAGTAGGTCATATAGGCCATGCCGGTCGTGCAGTGCGTGTGCACCACCACGGGCAGGTCGACCGAATCCTTCAGCGCCGAGACCAGGTCGTAGGCCTCGGCGGGCGTCATGATGCCCGCCATGTCCTTTATGCAGATCGTGGCCACGCCCATCTGCTTCATTTCCCGGGCCAGCTTCACGTAGGCATCCAGCGTGTGGACGGGGCTGGTGGTGTAGGAGATGGCGCCCGACGCCATGGCCCCTTCCTCCACGGCGGCCTCGATGGCCACCTTCAGGTTGTCCACGTCGTTCAGGGCATCGAACAGGCGGATGATGTCGATGCCGTTGCGCACCGACGCCTTCACGAAACGGCGCACCACGTCGTCGGGGTAGTGCTTGTATCCCAAGATGTTCTGGCCGCGAAACAGCATCTGCAGCTTGGTGTTTGGCATGGCGGCCTTGAACTTGCGCAGGCGCTCCCAGGGGTCTTCGTCCAGAAAGCGCAGGCACACGTCGAACGTGGCCCCGCCCCAGCATTCCAGCGAGTAATAGCCCGCGCTATCGAGCTTGCCCAAAATGGGCTCCATCTTGTCGAACGAGAGCCGTGTTGCAATTAAGCTCTGGCTCGCGTCGCGCAAGACGGTTTCGGTAAAACCAATCTTACGATTGTCCATAGGGCGCCTCCGTATACGTTCCTGCCCGCCGAAACGCGAATCGGCGGTCTTCGACAACACAAACATCTATCTTGCCACTTATGATTCGAATGCGAAAGCAGGAACTGGCAGGCGGCGCATTTTCGCTACATTACGCCACGCTTTTCACGGCCTTGCCAGCGGCGGAGGCGGAAGGGGAGACGGGGCTTGGTGCTTCTTATGCAGCCGGTGCGCCCTTTACGATAGCTTCTATGCATTCCGCTATCTGCATCGGCGTTTTGGCGAGCACCGTGGCGCCGTCCAGCTCGCCCGGCAGGGCATACCCGTACGTGCAGCCAACACAGGGCAACCCGTGCGCCTGCGCAAGGGCGATGTCCTTGTCGCGGTCGCCCACCACGATATAGGGACCCGGCACATCCTGGCGGATGGTTTCGAAGATGATCTCTTTCGGCGCGCCGTCGAACTCTTCGGCCGTGTAGTAATGGTCGAACCAGCGGTCGAAGGAGAACACGCGGCGCACCGCATCGCGATAGGCGTTTCGGCAATTGCTGAGGAACACGGGCTGGTGTCCCGCATCCTTCACTTGCTGAAGCATGTCGGGAACACCCGGGAACAACCGCGCGGTGCCGTTCTCTATAAGCTCGTCCATCACCTCGCCCACGCGGGCGGCAGCTTGCCCGGTAATGCTGTACGGAAGGTCGGGACACATCCGCTGCCATGCATCTTCGCACGTAAGGCCGATGTTGCCGGCGATGAATTCGTCCGTGAACTCCCGCGCCGGAGCCAGCTGCTTGTCCACGAGCAGCTGGTAGCCCTGGGTCAGCGCCTTGCGGTAGATATACATGCTGTCGTGCAGCGTTCCGTCGAAGTCGAAAATAATCGTCGCCTTTTCCATGAAGCCCCTTCTCGATAGACGCGGCCCCGCCCCGCCGCCCCCTCCGGTCGCATGCGGGCGCGCGCCCGGGCGGGAAGAGGGGATTCGGGCTTGGCTTCGGCTTTACTTTAGAATACATCAGGAATTGTGCCTGCAGAATCGCCCTCACCCCTCGTCCCGCCCGGGCGCGCGCCCGCATGCGACCGGAGGGGGCGGCGGGGCGGGGCCCGGCAAGCGCCGGGTTTTTGAAGCCTATATCTGGCGGAGCAGGTTCACCATCTCGATTGCACCCGTGCCGCACTCGAAGCCCTTGTTGCCGGCCTTGGTGCCCGCGCGTTCGATGGCCTGCTCGATGGTGTCGGTGGTCAGCACGCCGTTCATGATGGGCACGCCGGTCTTCAGGGCCACCTGTGCGATGCCCTTGGACACTTCGTTCACGACCACGTCGTAGTGGCTCGTGGCTCCGCGGATGACGGCGCCGAGCGCGATGACCGCATCGTAGGTCCCGCTTTCGGCAAGCTTCTGCACG
>DMNP01000116.1 GCA_003452695.1 Eggerthellaceae bacterium | reverse complement strand
GATGGTCTTCACGGCATCGGTGGCAAGGTCGCTGACGTTGGAGATTGCAAGCGTGCTGTCGGAAGCAACGGCCAGCACCAGGTCGTTGGTGAACATGGTCGAGCGGGTGGCCGGGTCGACGAGGTTCGCGGTCTCGGCATCGTCCATCGAGCTGCTCGAAGCGGTGATCAGCACGTCGGCGGCGGTCGGGTCGGCGGTCAGCGTCTCGACCAGCGTGCCGGAGGCGGCATAGCCCGTGTCGCTCTGGACGAAGGTTACATTCGGGTTCGCGGCGGTGTAGAGGGCCTCTACCTCGGGCAGAGCCTTCTGCAGCGAATTCGCGGCGAAGACCTGCAGCTCGACGGCTTCACCGGACGTGGCAGCGGAGCTTGCAGCGCTGCTGGCCGCAGAGCTTGCGGCGCTGCTGGCGCTTGATGCGGTGGCGCTGGCGCTGGCCGAACCGGACGCGGCAGAACTGCTGGCCGAGCCGCCACAGCCAACGAGGGCGAAGGCCGCCATCAGGGCCAACGCAAACGCCGCTGCAAATACGATGTGCATGCGTTTCTTCATGTGCTTCCCTTCCCTTGGGGTTTTCCTGCCTCGACGCGCTTGCCTCTCGCGCACGTCGAACGTTCTCACAATCATATGTTGTTTTTTAATTAGCGTCAATCAGAAATATTTTCATGTGCGCTATTTCCCATATTGAAATAATCTGTTTCATAAATTATATGTTGTTTACTATATTTCCCAACAAGGCTGAAATCTGGCATCGCCCACCAACGCCGCCAACGACCAAGAGCAAGCGGCCGGCGCACCGCTTCATCGCCCGTTGCGAAAGACGGGCCGCCGAGCGCAAATCATGCATAAGTGGTGAATTAGGTTTGTGCACCCTATCGGATTGGCAACAATCGCACGGACTCGCCTCGGTTCGCATCGTATGATTGCACGACATGATGCCCGCACAGGCCCGAAATTCGCGGCCCAGGACAGAAAGGCGAATCAGATGAAACACATGAAGGCAATCGCAATCGCCGCAGTGTGCGCGATGGCATGCGCACTTGCGCTGGCAGGATGCTCGGGCGGCTCGGGATCGAGCGCGGCACCGAGCGCAAGCGCCAGCATGGAGGCGTATGTGGGCTACTGGACCAACGAGACTGCCGAACAGACCGCCAGTGAAAGCGGATCGGCAGAGTCGAGCACGAGCAGCGACCAGAGCGCAAGCGCGACTTCCGAAAGCGCCGAAGCTGCAAGCGCATCGGCAGAGGCTGCCAGCGGCGAGGCTGCCAGCGCGTCGGCGGAAGAAGCCTCCGAAGTAAACGAGACCTATCCGCTCGTCTCCGCCATGCTGAACTTGGCACAAGACGGAAGCGCCATGCTCGTCGTGGACGGCTACCTGTACGAAGGCACCTGGGCCCTGGAGAACTCCGGAGCCGTGCTGAACGTGGAATACACCTACCCCATTCAGATGGCGCTGAACGGCGGCAAGCTCACGCTCACCCAGAACGACGTTCAGATAGCGCTGACCAAGAGCAACGAGCAAGACGTGTCGTTCACGGGCGACGTGGAAGAAGGCACGGACTACACCTTGGAACAGGGCGGCGAGGAGCTTGAGTACGTCGAGCCGGTCGTGGAGCCCATGAACGAGATCGTCCTGGCCGACGACGACAAGGTGACCATAAAGGTTACGGGCAAGGGCACGGATTACACGGGCGACCCCGGCTTCCGCCTGAGCATCGTGAACAAGACCGACAAGAACATCTACGTGGACACCGACGAGGTGACCAAGGTCGGCGATAGGGAGATTTCGGCCGGCATCGGCGAAGTCGTGAACGCGGGCGAATCCTACGACGACGCGTTCCTGTACTTCGACAGCGAAGAGCTCGGCGGAGGCGTGGAGCTACTTGCCGCAATCTCCGGCCAGATCGTGATCATGGACGACGACACCGAAGACGAGCTGGCCAAGTATCCCCTGGCACTGTAAGAGCAACTGCAAACAAGAAAGCGCCGGCCTTTCGCCGGCGCTTTTTTTGTTGCCTTCGAAACGCGCTTCCCCACGACGCTAGGCGTCGCACACGGCATCGAGCGCCATCGCCCAGTCGTTCAGAATCCTCTTGGCCTGCGGATAGAATGCCCGCCCCGCATCGGTCAGCCTGGTCCCGCGGTTATCACGTTCGAACAGGCGCACGCCGAGCTGCTCTTCGAGTGCGGACATATGGCGACTGACGACCGACTTGCTCAGATAGAAATGGTCCGCCGTGCGCTTGAAGCTGAGCGTCTCTGCCAGATAGACGAATTCGTCGAGCATATCTATGTTCACAGACCCGCTCTTCACGCCTCTCCCTTTCGTGAACAAAAGTTCATCTTCATCCACGTAATCCTAAATCAGCGCATGCACAGTTTCCCCCTCGCATTCGTTGCATTATTTGCAACATCGACATTATAGGGACATTTATAGAAATCCCATGCTCCTGAAGTGCGATTACCTTTAACGATTCGATGTACTTGCTCGTCACGTATTATCCACATCTTGTCCATTCGCAAGAATATAGGCGCAATGCCTATACTTTCAACTATCTTGTATAGGTCGTTGTATCCACGAGTGAAGGAGAAAACATCATGTCTTACGAAAAGCAGGAGCGCAATTACGGCAACATGGAGATGAAGGACGTCATCGAGTCCATCATCCGCGACGCCAAGCTTGCCGGCACGATTACCTATCCGCTGCGCACCGAGGGCTACCACACCTGCTCGAACCTGACCATGACCGATCGCCTCTAAGCACGAATCGGAAAACACGGTGGGGCCGCGGCGCGATGCCGCGGCCTTTTTTCATGCGCGAACGCTGTGCCGCATTGCCCGCCACCGACCCATGGACCGCAGGGTTGCTGTCCATGGCCGCGCAAAGAGCGCTCTCGGATAAAGCGGCAGTTTCCGACTTGAATATTTTCCCGCTTTCTCTATACTGTTTCGAGTATATTTCATGATATGGATGAAGGCGAGAGAGGTTCCATGGTCTCGGACGAGTTCATGAACGCCGAAGAGGTTGCGCATTACCTGCACCTGGGCAAGAACACGGTTTACCAGCTGGCGAAAACGGGGAAGCTGGCGTCGTACCATGTCGGCCGCAAGCTGAAGTTCACGCTGGAAGACGTCGAAGCCTATGTGGCCTCCACCCGCCATGCAGCCCCGATTATCTCTGCGAAGCCTGCGGTTGCCGCCGGCGCCGCCAAGGAGCAACCGGACGGCGACAGCATTGCACAGGCGGCTGCATTCGGCCAGCTGGAAGGGGACCCCTTCGTAATTGCAGGCGGCGACACGGTCGCAGACATGCTGGCCAGCTCGTTGAACGCTTCCGGCATGCCCGCAAGCCGGCTCGTGCACGGCAGCTACACGGCACTGGTGAACCTGTATGCCGGCGATGCCCATGCTGCAGTCGTTCACCTGTACGACCAGCGCAGCAACGGTTATAACATAGCCTATGCGCGCAACCTCGCACCCGGGGCCTCCATCGTCATCGTGCGCCTGTACGGGCGCCAGCAGGGCTTCATCGTGCAAGCGGGAAACCCCAAGAAGCTGACGAGCTGGGGGTCGCTGTTGCGCGAGGGCGTGCGGCTCTCCAATCGCACGAAGGGCAGCGGGTCCCGCGTGCTGCTCGACGAGAAGCTTCGCGCCATGGAAGCCCGCAGCGAGACCATCGAAGGCTACAACTCGCATGCCCACGTGGCCAGCGGCGCCGTGAAGCGCGTGGCTTCGGGGCTGGCCGATGTGGCCATTGGAACCGAACGCGAATCGCTGCTGCAAGACGGCTTGGACTTCGTGCCGCTGCAAAACGAATGGGTCGACCTGGTCATCGCGAAAACGCCCGAATCGCGCCCCTATATCCGCCGCATCGCGGTCCTGCTCGGGCAAGACTCGTTCCGCCGCAGCGCCCGCATGCTCGCCCCGTGCGATATCTCGCAAATGGGCAGCATCATCTACGAGTCGTAACCGGCCCAATGAATACAGGTACCAGGCACCCGTATTCATTCAGCGCTTTCCGCGTGGTTCAGCGGGCGATATAGTCGAGAATGAAGACGACGACGCATGTCCATTCGATGACGTCGAAGGCCGCGATTCGCTCCCGGAAGCAGAGCGGCACGAGCGAGGCCGCGATGAACGCCACCATCACGCACGCGTACGCGAACGAAGCCTTCGATCCGCTCTCGCCGTTCAAGATGTCGTAAAGCTTCTTCTTCATGTGCCCTCCGCTTGCTTGCATGGCTGGTTCATCGGGGTCTTCCATGGAAGCGCTTTCAACTGCAATAGGTTGCGCTCTGGTTAGCCCAGCACGGCCGCCATGCGGCTTATGGCTTCCCGCACTTTGGCGTGGGGCAGCGCCACGTTCATGCGGATATGGCACGGGCCGCCGAACATGCGGCCGTCCTGCACGGCGACGCCGACGTCCCAAAGCGCATGCTCCAGCTCGTCGATCGTCTTGCCGTGCGACGCGCACCAACCCGAGCAGTCGACGAAGATCATGTAGGTGCCCTGGGGATGGAACGCCTCAAGCCCCTCTGTGGCGTCGATGAAGTCGCAGGCGAAGGAGACGTTTTCGCCGAGCACCTGTACCAGCTCGTCAACCCATTCGGCTCCTTCGTCGCTATAGCCGCCGATAAGCGCGTGCATGGACAATACGTTCATGTCGTTGTAGTACGATGTCCGGCCTTGCGCGTACAGCCTCTCGCGCAGGCGTTTGCTGAACGTGATGTCGTAGCTGCCGATCAGGCCTGCCAGGTTGAACGTCTTCGACGGCGCGTTGAGCGTGACGGTGCGCATGCGCGCGTCCTCGTTGATGGTATGGAACGGGATGTGCTCGTGCCCGTCCAGCACCAGGTCGGACCAGATCTCGTCCGCCACCACCACGACGTCGTTTGCGGCGAACACCCTGGCTGCGCGCTCGAGCTCGGCGCGCTCCCACACGCGCCCGCACGGATTGTACGGCGAGCAGAGCACGGCAAGGCTTATGTCGTGTTCGCGGATACGCCGGTCCATGTCCTCGTAGTCCATGCGCCATACGCCCGCGTCGTCGCGTACGAGCGGGCTGTGTTCCAAGAAGCGTCCGCACCGCTCTATGGCGTGCGTGAATCCGATGTACGTGGGGCTGTTCACCAACACGCGGTCGCCTGGCGACGTGAACGCGCCGCACGCGGACGCCACCCCGCCGAGCACCCCGTTCTGATAGCCGATGTGCTCGGGACGCAGCCCCTTAACGCCATGGCGCCTTTCGTGCCAGTTAACGATGGCTTCGTAATAAGCATCTGGCGGCATGAAGTACCCGAATGCGGGATGGTGGGCGCGCTCGACGATGGCGTCGATAACGCTCGGCGCCGTGGGGAAGTTCATGTCGGCCACCCACATGGGAATGGCATCGTACCCGGGTTTCGGGGCACCCGGCGCGAAGCTGCCCGCTTTGCCCAACAGCTCGACGGCCATGGCGTCCTTGCCCACGCGATCGAGCATCGTATCGAAGTCAAAGCGCATGTCGTGTTCCTTTCAGCTCGGATAAGCTTGCACTTCCGCAATTGCCAGATAATACATTACCCTTGCGTTATTGGGCCGATCGTCCCTTGCGAGACAACGGGGACGGAGGGGAATCCTGTTAGATGCTAAAGCAAAGCCGATAGCCTTGCCCGAATCCTCATGCCCGGGGCGGGGCTCCTGGCCAAGCCGCGGGCAGCAACACTCCCGAGCGGCCCATCTAACATTTTTTGAAAAATATTCTTGACTGCGAATAATATCTTCGCTATAGTACAAATCGGCAAGTGATGGAGCACGTGGATACCGAAAAGCTCTCTTTCTCGCCTTACTCGTCTGACCAGGATTGCTCTTCCCCCTCGGCAATCCTGGTCGCCCTCGCCGCCAGGCAACCCCCTCGTTTGGCGGCCCAAACTCGGAAAGGGCCGCATCGCATGATGTGGCCCTCTCGGTTTCTTGAAGCTATCGGGCACCGAGGCAGTGCCCCGGCACTCGGATTTGCTGGCTAGCGGCGATGTCCGTGGCGATGCGCGCAGCGCTTGCCACCCTTGCGATGCACCTTGCGGCCCTTCTTCTTGCCGTCGATGCCGGATTCCTTGCAAGCGACGATGATCTTCTCGGTGATGGCGTCCAGTTGCGCGCGCTCCTCGGCGGACAATGCCGACAGGATCTCGTCGGCAGCCTTATCCTGGGCATCTTCGTGCTTCTTTGCAACCTTGCGGCCTTCGTCGGTGAGGCTGACGGCATAGGTCTTCTTCTCGCCGGTCTTCTGGATGACCACATAGTCGTTGCGCTGCGCCTTGCGCACGACGTCCTTCAGGGCGCCGCGGCTCAGGCCGAGCTTCGCCACCAGGTCGCGCTGGGTCATGCCGTCGTTTTCCAGCAGCACGCGCAACAGCGCGCCCTGGCCGCGCTTGTAGCTCTTCGGGCCGTTCTTGCGCTGGGCAAGGCGCACGAGCTTGGTGGCCTTCTTCATCTGCGCGATGGTCTTTGCGGAATCGTTCATGTTTGCACCTCTATTTCTCTCGTTTCGCCCTGTCGCGCGTTCCTCGCATGGCGCAACACGGCCGTCTTTACCGAAGCTCGCCTGCAGGCGGATACCCCGCTGCGGCGTCCGGTCTTTCTGCGCCCTGCAATGATACGCCCCTACTTCTTTTTCGATGACGTTATCCATGTTTAATTCATTTCTTATTTATATTACCTGTTTATTACGCCATTTTATTTATTCATATTCGTGTTTTTGAATAATGCTTTCATACCATTTGGTCACGTTTCGAACCTACGGCGAGCCGAAGACCGCCGCCGTAGCGCAATGCCTCTTCGAGTACAATATGCCCACGGCAAGATATTGAACGGAGGAAGGGCATGGAAGATCTGAGCGTGCAGGACGCGCGCGACCTGATCATGGAAAGCGCCGGTCCCGACGAGGATGCAGCACCCTCGTCCGAGCAGATTGCAGCGGTGCTGCACGAAGCGCAACAGATACCCGCCGGCTCCGATGACCAGGCGCGCGCCTATGCGGGCGAGGCGGTCGGGCTCGGCGTGGACATCGTGGAAATCGACCGCATGGCCAGAATCCTGGAGCGCACGCCGGCCTTCGCCGAGCGCGTCTTCTCCCCCGCCGAACGCGAGTACTGCGATTCCATGGCCAACCCCGCCACGCACTACGCCTTGCGCTTCGCCGCGCGCGAGGCCATCGTGAAAGCACTCGGCACCGGCTTCGCGCAGGGCATCGGCGTGCACGACATAGAAGTGCAACGCGCCAAATCGGGCAAGCCCCTGGCCAAGCTTTCGGGCCGTGCGCTCGAAATCGCCGAGGAACAGGGCGTTCGCGACCTTTCCCTTTCGCTGTCGTACACCCATACCGATGCCGTTGCCTGCGCCATGGCGGTTACGGAAGCCTCCATCCGGGCCAGCGAGAAACGCAAGGACCCCAAGGAGGAGCTGGCCCGCCAGTTCAAGGAAGTGCGCGGCATCCTGGACGACCTGTAGACCCCCGCCGCTGGCCGGGCCATGAACTCCGGGCACCGAGTTGCTGCCCGTGGCCTGGCAAAGCCACGGGCAGCAACTCGGTGGTTACTGCCCACGGTTTGGCCAGGAGCCCCGTCCCGGGCATGGGGATTCGGGCTTGGCT
>DMNP01000143.1 GCA_003452695.1 Eggerthellaceae bacterium | reverse complement strand
CGCGCAGGGTCGGTTCGAACCTCCAACGAGCTTTGCATCAGCCGCGGCTCGTACGCTTCGGCGCGCACGATGTCGGTGGGATCCTCGTGCCGCTCGTAGGCAAGGAAGACCGCCGAAAGCAAGCCTTCCAGCGTCCCATCGTACAGGTACGCAACGTTCTGAAGCGGTTCTTCGCGGGCAAAGGACATGCTATGCCTCCCAGCCGGGCAACAGGAGGCCCGCATTCTGCTTCGGGGCATGCAGGGGCGCGGCACCCGCAACCTTGGGGGCATCGCGCTTGTAAGCCGCCCCCGCCTGCTTCGGCAAGCTGGTTGGCGGCGATGTGCGGCGCGAAGAGAGCGATTCCTGCGCCGAGCGTTGCGCGAACGCCTCGTCGCCGAAAAGCGACAGCTGCCCCGGCAGCACGCGGTCCGCCCGGCGGCCGTGGTGCCCGCCATCGATGGGCGTCGCCAGCTCTGACCGCAACGCCTCGCGCGTGAAGGGCACTCCCCCGCCCCCGTAGCTGCCGTTGCACGACACGAAGAAGCGGGCGCGCTTGTAGGCGATGCCGAGCTTGCGCAGCTGCTCCTCGCGCAACGTGCAGGACTTGCGCGCCTTCACGATGGACCGTGCGCCGCGCACGCCAATGCCCGGCACGCGCAGCAGCATTTCGTACGGCGCCGTATTCACCTCGACTGGGAACAAATCAAGATGTGCAAGTGCCCAGTTAGCCTTGGGATCGACGAGCGGATCCAGAAAGGGGGCGTTCTCGTCCACTATCTCCGAGACGTCGAACTTGTAGAATCGCAACAGCCAATCGGCCTGGTACAGGCGGTGCTCGCGGTTCAGCTGAACGGCATCGGTGCCGGGAAGGCGCGCATCGTCGTTAACGGGCATGTAGGCGCTGAAGAACACGCGCTTCATGGACAAGCTGCGGTATAGCGCCGCTGCAAGGTTCAATATCTGGAAATCCGATTCGGGCGAGGCGCCCACGATCATCTGCGTGGATTGGCCAGCAGGCGCGAAGGGGTCTTCGCGCGCGGGACGGGTGATGCCCTGTTGGTAATAGGTGGGGCGGCGCTTTGCGAGGGCGCGCGTTTCCACGTCCTCGGCGATGCTGTCGGCGATTTGGCGCATGGGCGCAAGGATGTGCCGGCGTTGCTTCTGGGGGGCCAGCAGCGCCAGGCTTTCGCGCGACGGCAGCTCCAGGTTCACCGACATGCGGTCGACCAGGCGCCCGAGCCGGTCGATAAGCTCGGGCGACGTGCCGGGCACGGCCTTGGCGTGAATGTAGCCGCGAAACCCGTATTCGCAGCGCAGGATGCGCAGCGCTTCCAGCATGAGCTCGGTCGTGTAATCGGGCGTGCGCAGCACCCCCGAGCTGAGGAAGAGACCCTCGATGTAGTTGCGGCGGTAGAATTCGATGGTCAGGTCGGCCAGCTCGCGCGGTTTGAACGCCGTGCGCACGATTTCGTTGGACCGGCGGCTGGAACAGTACGCGCAATCGTAGGCGCACACGTTGGTCATGAGCACCTTCAGCAGGCTGACGCACCTTCCGTCGGCCGTGAAGCTGTGGCACAGCCCCGAGACCTGCGTGGCGCCGAGCCTGCCGCGCACCGCCCCGCGCTCGGAGCCCGATGACGTGCATGCGACGTCGTATTTCGCCGCATCGGCCAGCACCTCAAGTTTTTCCATCAAATCCATGCGCACACCCGTTCGTAGCTTTCTGTAAGCATAGCATACATCAGTTCGATGTCAAGCGAACTAGCGCGAATTGCTGAATAGGACTGCCGGGTCGCTTTATTCAAAGCCGCTGCTTTGAATAAAGCGACCTGGCAGTCCTATTCAGGCAGATTAACTGAGAAGTGCGAGCTGTAACCGGCGATAGAGGCGCCTTCCGGGCGGCTAGGCGTCTGGCAGGCCGGTGCCGTCCCAGGCGGGGATGAAGCTTTCCTCGGCGGCGGGACCCTGTTGCCAGAAATAGTCGTCCATGCCCAGCGCGTCTGCGAAGTCCAGCAGACGGTCGTAGTCCTCGTCGGGCACGCGAAAGGCAAGTTCGGGGAAACGCGCGCACTGGGCGGGCGGCAGCACGGGGGTGTATTGGTTCATTATGGAATACAGCACCGCATTGCCGAATCGTTCGAAGAGCATGCGCAGGGCGCGCTTCGATTGTTCCAATGCGCCCGGCAACACCAGGTGGCGCACGATGACGCCGCCCGTCATGCGGGGCAGGCCATCGCGCTCGTCGAAGCGCGGCTGGCCTGTGCACAGCAGCATCTGCTCCAAGGCCGCCAGGGCAACTTCGGGATAGTCGGGCGCATGGGAATAGCGCTTCGCAAGCGCGGCGTCGGCATACTTGAAATCGGCCAGGTACACGTCCACCGTGTCCTGCAATGCCCGCACGGTTGCCGCACGCTCGTAGCCCGACGTGTTCCACACGACCGGCAACGACAGCCCGCGCGCCCGCGCCGTGTGCACCGCATCGCGCACCTGCAGGCTGTAGTGCGTCGGCGTCACGCAGTTTATGTTCAGGGCGCCTTGCTGCTGCAGACTCAGGAAAACGTCGGCAAGCTGGTCGGTGGAAACCGCGCGTCCCGCACCTCCCTCGGCAATCTGGGCGTTCTGGCAGAACACGCAGCGCAGCGGGCAGTTCACGAAGAACACGGCGCCGCTTCCCGCCCGGCCGGACAGCACGGGCTCTTCCCAGAAGTGCAGCGCCGCGCGCGCCACCAGAATGCGGTCGTCGGCCCCGCACAGTCCGTGCCTTCCCCGCGCGCGTTCGGCCCCGCACCGGCGCGGGCACAGCGTGCAGGGGCTAGTTCTTGGAATAGGTTCCGAATCCAAAGGGATTTCCGGGGTTTTGGTAGTCATCGAAGTAGAACCCGTCATCCATATCGTCGTCGTAGTCGGCGTAATCGCCCTGTTCGCCATGGCCCGCATGGTCGTGGCCGTCGGCGAACAGGCCGGCGGCCCGAGTCCAATCCAGCCCCTGTTCGGCGCTGGCCTTCTCGTCCAGGTACATGAGCGATACCGCGGCGACACCGCGGTCGGCGCCGCCGATTACCTCGAGCACCTCCAGCAGGTGCATGGTGGCCTCGAGCTGCGGCAGGATAAGGTTCTCGTCGTCGGCGACCGTCATGGCCGCCCCCACCTCGCCGAACATCATCTCCACGGAGTAATCGCTGTCCAGCTGCCCCTGGGCGATGGCCTGCACTATCTGGTCTGCCAACGGGCTGCAGGCGGGAACCGCCGCAGCGCGCGCCGCTGCGCCCGAAGCGGTGTAGAGCGCATAGGATTCGGCAGCGGCAAGCACCTGGGCCGCCATCTGCGCCGTGCAGGCCGATTTCGCAAGCTGCGCGGAACCGCAGGAACCGGTGCGCAGAACCGTGGCGGCGAAGGTCTTCACCAGACTTTCCGCCTGTTCGAGCGCCTCCGCGCTCTCGGCGGCGACGAAGCACTGCAAGGCTTCGGCTGCCAGGGCATCGCGGCGGGCCGGCTGCATCACGACGAGCGGCGCCTCCACGAACAGGAGGTCGTTCACCGTGGCCACCGCCGAGAGCTCGCGTGCGAACGCGGGCGTCGACGGCGACAAGTCCACCAGCAGCGTGCCCTTCCGCGCGCGTTTCACCAGGCCATCCGTTTCGAAGTAGGCGTCTTCGATGCTGGTTTCCGTAGCAAAGTAGGTGAAGACCGTCTGGGCATCCGACACATCGGCCGCACGCGTCCACCCGGCGCAGCGCATGCCCGCGTCCACCGCCCTGCCGATGGCATCGTTTCCCATGAAGATGAATTGACCGGCCATGATACCCCCGTTTCGAACGATCCCGCCATCCGGCTGGCTGCCGCATGGCATCGGGCCGCGCCTACGACGTCTTGCGGACCTTCTTGGCTATACGGTCCGATACGGACAGGTCGTCGCGCGCATCCTTGCCCATGAACGATATGGCCAGCATGCCCGGACCGACGTGGCTGCCGATAACGGGCCCGATGGACGTTTCCAGGAACAGCACGGTGTCGTCCACCTTGTACAGCTCGTTTTCGAGGCGCTCCACGTCCTTGGGGCAATCGGCGTGCCCGATGACGATGTGCGTTCCCGCGCCCAGTTCGGCAGCGTTGCGGCGATAGTACTCCGCCAGCTGGCGGATGCCCTTCTTGCGTCCGCGGGCCACGCCCGCAAGCGACAGCTTGCCTTCCAGCGTGATGTCCATCATGGGCTTCACATCCAGTTTCGAGCCCGCGAAGGCCACGGTGGAGGGGATGCGCCCGCCGCGCCGTAGCCATTCCAGCTCGTCCAGCGTGAACTGCTCGTTCACGAAGAAGCGGGCCTCTTCGGCCCATGCCACCAGCTCGGTGGCCGTAAGCCCCCGGGCGCGCTGGCGCAGCGCCTCGAACACGAGCAGGCCTTCGGCGATGGAGGCCAACTTCGTGTCCACCACGTACAGCTCGGCATCGGGATGTTCGCTTTTCACCTGGTTGCAAATGAGCATGGCCGTGTCGGTGCTGCCGGACAGCCCGCTCGTGAAGCTAAGGTAGACCGTCGGCACGCCGCTTTCCGCCGCGCGCGTGAACGCATCGGCGAACACGGGAACGGGAATCTGGGCCGTAGAGCATTCGGCCCCCTTGCGCATGGCCCCGTAGAACTCGCGGGCGCTGATGCTCTTGAACATGTCGTCCGTATGCTCGACGCCGTCCATCAGATACGGAAACCCCAGAACTTCCACGCCCGGCACATCCACGACCTCGGAAGGCAGGTCGCAACACGAATCTATGATTACGTTGCATTTCACGTCAGTCAAGGGAAACCCCTTCGTCGTTGCTCAGCCAATGTGCACGTGCCGCTGGACACGGCCCGGCCGGCGCGCCTGTTTCAAAATTCGCTATGAAGCATACACCAACGCCGGATACGCCGCGCCGAGTTTTCCCGGAATAGGATGATTGCACTCGTATGCCACGCCCACGGCCGGCCCCACGTGAGTGCCGATGCAGGGGCTGACGGGCACGACGGGCACCTCGCGTCCGCACAGGGG
>DMNP01000149.1 GCA_003452695.1 Eggerthellaceae bacterium | reverse complement strand
GCATCACCACCGGCCTGGTGTCCCGTGCCATCCGCGACGTCAGTAGAACTCGGGTTTGGGCGATCGGGTGGTCAGCTGGTTCACGGCGGTCTCGGCGTCGGTGCCTTCCCAGACCATGCCGCGCACGACGTCGGTTATGGGAAGCTCTATGCCGTGGCGCGCCGACAACGTGCCCAGCGTGCGGCATGCCTGCGCGCCTTCCACCACCATGTGGCGTGCAGCTTCGTAGTCGGCAAGCGATGTGCCCTGTGCCAGCGCCTCGCCGAACATGCGGTTGCGCGAATGGCGCGACATGCAGGTGGCGATGAGGTCGCCCGTTCCCGCCAGCCCCATGCAGGTAAGCGGGTTGGCTCCTGCAGCCTGCACGAGCCGGCTCATCTCGGCTTGCCCGCGCGTCATCAGCATCGCCGCCGTGTTGTCGCCGTAGCACAGGCCGTACGACACGCCCACGGCGATGGCGATGACGTTCTTGAAGGCCGCGCATATCTCCACGCCGAGCACGTCGTCGCTCGTATATACGCGGAAAGCCGGCGACCCCAGTGCGTCTTGGAAGAAACGCGCCGTGCGCGGCTCGCTGCTGGCGACTACCGTGCCCGCGGGAACGCCCCGCACGATTTCCTCGGCATGGTTTGGTCCCGACAGGGCCGCGAGCCGCGCCGGATTCCCAATGGCCTCTTCATAGATTTGAACGGGCACGAGGCCCGTTTCCCCTTCGACGCCCTTCGTGCAGACGACGACGGGCACTTCGGGTCCGATGCCTGCATCGGCAAGTTGCCGCGCCGTGGCGCGCACGAACCGCGAAGGCGTGACCGCCACGACGGCATCGGCGCCGCAGAGCGCCTCGCCCATGTGGGTGCATGCGCGAATCGAGCGATGCAGCGGCGCATCCACCAGGTATTCCGGGTTGCGGTGGTGCTCGTTAATACCGCGTGCCACTTCCTCGCGCCGTGCCCAGAGCTTCACGTCGTGCCCGTTGCTGGCAGCCACGTTGGCCAGCGCCGTGCCCCACGAACCTGCCCCGATTACCACAACCTGCATAGTGTCCTCCTGTTTCCGAGGCGATGCATTCAAAACTGTAATCCAGCCGGGCCGCAAATTGTTTCGTGAATAAAACCGCCTGGTCGTTATATTCAGTGCGCGCGACTGACCTGCGGGATGTCAACGGTGGTTTAACATAGAGAAATGTCTGGCCGAAGCCAAGCCCGAATCCCCCTTCCCGCCCCCGCTGCCGGCCGGGCCGCAAAGCGCAGCGACCAGCCATCGGCCGCAGGTCGGGCTTGCGCCTACTTCTTCTTCGAGCCCATCTTGTTCTCGGTGCCCGCGCGCAAGCGGGCCAAGTTGCCGCGATGCGCCCAGAACACGGTCAGGCCTCCGATGGCGCAGAACAGCCACGCCGGCCAGTTGCCCCAGAACACCCAGAGCGCCAGCAGCGGGCAGGCAAGGGCGGCCGCCATCGATCCGACCGACACGTATTTCGTGGCAGCCACGAGCACGCCGAACAGCGCCAGTTCGATAATGGAGGGAATGGGCCCGAACGTGACGAACAAGCAGCCGATGGCAACCGCGATGCCCTTGCCTCCTTTGAACTTCAACCAGGGCGAGAAGATGTGCCCCCACGTGCAGCCCATGAAGGCCACGGCGGTGGACAGGCCGGTTGCCGCAGCGTCGAAGCCGGCCGCCTGCGCTATCCACAGCCCGATGAAACCCGACAACAGGCCCTTGCCGAAGTCGAGCACGAACACGGCGTAGCCCCCGACTTTGCCCATGGCGCGGATGGCGTTGGTCGTGCCGATGTTGCCCGAGCCCACCTCGCGCAGGTCGGTCTTGTAGAACACCTTGGAAATGACGAGCCCCCAGGGCACGGAGCCCAGCAGAAACGCCAGGGCGAAAACGCCGAAAAGCGGCAGAACGGAAATCACCGACAGCTCCCTTCCGGGTCATCGGGCAAACGGACCGATGGCTCTTTAATCCTTCTTCTTGAATTTGAACCGAATGGGCGTGCCTTCCAGGTCGAAGTGCTTGCGCATGCGGTTCTCCAGATAGCGCTCGTAGTTGTCGTCCACGATGTCGGGGCGGTTGGCGAAGAACGTGAACACTGGGGGGCAGGTGCCGGTCTGCGTCATGTACTTCATGCGCAACACTGCCTTGCCCTTCGATATGGTGTGACCCGATTCGCGCACCTCGGCAAGCCAGGCGTTCAGCTGGTTGGTCGGAATGGTCTTGGCGTAGTTGGCGTAGGCCTTGTCGATGGCGGCCCAGATGCGTTGCACGTTCTTGCCGGACAGTGCCGATATGGCCACGACCGGCGCATAGCCAACGTACATCATGCGGTCGGCCACGCGTTCGCGGATTTCCTTCTTGGCCTCGGGTCCTTCGACGATATCCCATTTGTTCAAGGCGATGACCAGGGCGCATCCGCGGTCGTGGGCGAAGCGCGCAACGCGCTGGTCCTGGTCGGTAAGCCCGATGGACCCGTCGATGACGAGCACCGCCACGTCGGCGCGGTCGATGGCGCGCATGGCGCGCACGAAGCCGTAGTATTCCACGTCCTGGTCGATGACGCCCTTGCGGCGCAGGCCGGCTGTGTCCACGATGGTGTAGCGCTTGCCGTCGTGCTCGACTGGCGTGTCCACGGCGTCGCGCGTGGTGCCGGCCACGTCCGACACGATGGAGCGCTCGTTGTCGGTCATCTTGTTGGTAAGCGACGACTTCCCCGCGTTCGGGCGCCCGATAATCGCCACGTTCACGCCCGTTTCCACGTCCTCCTGCGCGCGGGAGCGCTCGACCGCGCCCGTCTCGTGCAGCGATTGCACGATGGCGTCCAGCAGATCGCCCGTGCCGTGCCCGTGCGTGGCCGATACGGGCCAGGGATCGCCCAGGCCGAGTGCGTAGAACTCGTACATCGCATCGTAGTTGTTCGGCGTGTCCAGCTTGTTCACGGTCAGGAACACGGGTTTGTGCGACTTGCGCAGCAGCCGCGCCACCTCTTCGTCGTCGGCGTTGATGCCGGTGCGCCCGTCCACGATGAGCACTATGGCGTCGGCCTCGTGCGTGGCGGTGAAGGCCTGGTTGGTGATGGAGGCCTGGAAGTCGTCGTCGCCTCCCACCTCGATGCCGCCGGTGTCCACGAGCGTGAACGACACGCCGTTCCAGTCCGCCTCGTGATACGAGCGGTCGCGCGTTACGCCGCGCATTTCGTGCACGATGGCCTCGTCGGCTCCGGTTATGCGGTTCACGAACGTCGATTTGCCGACGTTGGGCCGTCCGACGACGGCTACGAGGGGCAATGCCATGTTGGTTCCTTACCTACGCGCGCACAAGCGCGGCGATATCGTCGAAGTATTCCAGGGGACTACAGGATACCACGCGCAGGGGATGCCCTGCGGCCCTCTCCACATCTTCCAGAAGCATGTCGTCGAGCGTCAGCCCGTCGTCGTTGAAGACGACCCGCAGCACCGCGAAAAGGGCCTCATGCCGTGCGCCTTCGACCGTGCGGCGCACGGCGCGGGCGATGTCTGTGCCCGTCAGCAGGCCGGTCACGTCCACGTTGCCGCCGAAGTAGTCGTTGCGCACGTACAGCGGGCGGAAGCAGTCGGCGATGCCCGACTCTTCCACGAGCGCGTCCAGGTACTCGCGTTGCGCAAGGCCCGACACCAGGTACGCCACCGTGGCGCTGCTGCGCAGGGCGGCAGCGCATGCCCGGATGGCCCCGGAGCGGCTTGCGCGGCGCCAGTCGTCCACGGTGGACCGGATGATGCCGATGCCGTCCTCGAACATGCCGAAATCCCCGTAGAACGGGGCGGGCGGCACGTGTTGCAGCAGGTCCTGGGGCCAGGCGTTGCGGTAGAACTCGTCGGCTGCGTGCACCCAGGGGCGCTGCCGTTCGCGCAGGCCGCGTTCCTGGAACGGCGCCACGGCGTCGAGCACGTCGCGCGAGGCGCTCGCATCGTTGAAGCTGCGCGCGAACGCGTCCTGGTGGCGCGTGAACCCGAGCGGCACGATGCCCACTTCCAGGATGCCCGGGCGCTGCCAGGCCCATTCCAGCGTGTCGACCAGCGCATCGCCGTCGTTTTCTCCGGGCACGAGCACGACCTGCGCATGGAACTGGATGCCCGCGGACAGCAGGCGCTCCAGCGCGTCGATGCCGTGCTGGGCGTGCCTGCCTATCAGGCGCGCGCGCACTGCCGGGTCGCTTGCCTGCAACGACACCCGCAGCGGCGATATGCGCTGCTCGACGATGCGGCGCTCGTCTTCTGCGTTCAGGTTGGTCAACGTGACGAAGGTGCCCACGAGAAAGCTCAGGCGGAAATCGTCGTCGCGCAGGTACAGCGAGGAGCGCATGCCGCGGGGCAGTTGGCGCATGAAGCAGAACGTGCACGCGTTGCGGCATTGCTTCACGCCGTCGAACACGAGCCCGTCGAATTCGAAGCCCCAGTCCTCGCCGGGGTCGCGGAAAAGCTGCACTTCGCCCGCTTCGCCGTCCAGGTCGATGTAGCCCACCTCGATGGCCAGGTCGCTCGATTTCCAGCGCCAGTCGATGATGTCGCGCAGCGGTTGCCCGTCCACCGAGGTAAGGAAACAGCCCGGTTCGAAGCCCGCGTCGTCGGCGGGCGAATCGGGCGCCACGGCGCAGATGGGCGCGCGCGGGAACTGCACGTCGGCGGCGCCGGCCGCACGGGCGATGTCGCTTCCGGGGTATGCGGGCCTCGGTTCCATGGCTTAGCGCCTGTCCTGCTCGAGCGCGCGCAGCGCCCGGAATATCTTCGCGGTCCGCCCCGTGGCGTTGGGCAGGTCCACGCGGTGGGTGGGCACGAGGATGGGCACGGGGTTCCTGCGGATGGCGGTGCCGACGGCGCGGTGGGCGCCCGGTTTGCCGATGGCCTGGGCGATGTCCGCGGCGGTGCAGGTGGTGCCGTAGGGCACGGCGCTCACCTCTGCCCAGACGGCCTGCTGGAAGGCGCTGCCGTTCGCGTCGAGCGGCACGTCGAAGGACTGGCGCTTGCCCGCCAGGTACTCCTGAATCTGCGTAGCCGCGCGGTTCGTGGCGTCGGTTGCCGCGCATCGCCCGGAACCCGGCTCCTCGCCGAACGTGACCGAAGTGACGCCCCGCGCGCTCGCGCTTATCGTGATGGGCCCATGTGCGGTCGGATAGGTGAAGTAGGAGGTTTCCGCTTCCCGTGCCATGCCTGCCTCCCTTTCTCGTTCCTTTTCGCGGCCAAGCCGGCATGTTGTTTCTCCCATTATACGATTGCGCTAGAATGGCGGAAAGGAGCCACGAACGAGAGGGAGCCATGTTTCAACCGGTAAAGGTAGCGCCGTCCATCCTGTCGGCGGACTTCATGAACCTGCAGCGCGACATACGCACGATAGAGGAAGGCGGTGCCGGCTTCGTGCACGTGGACGTGATGGACGGGCATTTCGTGCCGAACCTGACCATCGGCGTGCCGCACGTGAAGCAGCTGAAGCGCATCACGCAGCTTCCGCTGGACGTGCACCTGATGATAGCCAACCCGCTCGAGCAGCTGCCCTGGTTCATCCAGGCGGGCGCCGATCTGATAACCGTGCACGCCGAGACGCTGGAAGGCCAGTGGCTGGACCGCGCGGTCGCGCTCATTCACGAAGGGGGAGCACGGGCCTGCGTCGCCTGCAAGCCCCAGACGCCCGTGGACGTGCTTGCGGGGGTCGTCGGCAGCCTGGACATGGTGCTGGTCATGTCCGTGGAACCGGGATTCTCGGGCCAGGGCTACATCGAGGGCAGCGAGGACAAGGTGGCGCGCGTGGTCGCCATGGCGCGCGAGGCGGGAAACGACGCGCTGCTCGTCGAGGTGGATGGCGGCATAGGGCCGGCAACCGTCGAGCGCGTGTGCGCGGCGGGCGCCGATGTGGTCGTGTGCGGCAACGCCGTGTATGCGGCCGACGACCCGAAGCGGGCCATTGCAGACATCGCCGCCGCCGGCGACCGCGCCCGGCTGGCGGCGATTCAGGCGGGTGCGTTGCGATGACGGTGCAGGTGCCCGAAGGCTACGTGTACCTGGACTGGGCCGCCACGGCCCCGCTTTGCGAAGAGGCGGCAGCGGCCATGCGGCCGTATCTGGAACCGGGGCTTGCCAGCCTTTCGCTGAACATGAACGCGAACTCGCTGCACGCCCCGGGGCGGGCGGCCTTCGAAGCCTTGGAGCTTGCGCGCCGCCAGATAGCGCGCGACCTGGGTGCATCGCGCCCGAACGAAATCGTGTTCACCGCGGGTGCCACCGAGGCCGACAATGCGGCCCTCTGCGGCATCGCCCGCGCCGTGCAGGCGCGCGAGCGCAAGCGGCGCGGCAAGGACTTCTCGGGCCGTATCGTCACGACGCAGCTCGAGCACGAGGCCGTCACCCGCCCGGCGGAGCGCCTGCGCGCGGAAGGCTTCGACGTGGTGTTCCTGAAGCCCGACCGGCGCGGTTTCGTAAGCGCGGCGGCATTGGAAGAGGCGCTTGGCGCCGACGGGCGCACGGTGCTCGTGTCGGTGCAGATGGCCAACAGCGAGGTGGGCGCCATCCAGCCAATCGCCGACCTGGCGCGCTGCGCGCACGAAGCCGGCGCACTGTTCCACACCGACGCCACGCAGGCGGTGGGCAAGATGCCCTTTTCGCTGGCCGACCTGGGCGTGGATGCCGCATCGTTTTCGGCGCACAAGATCTGCGGGCCCAAAGGCGTGGGCGCGCTGTACCTGAAGGCCCGCACGCCCTTCGAGGCCCAGCTGCTCGGCGGCGGCCAGGAAGAGGGCAGGCGTTCCACCACCCAGAACGTGGCGGGCATCGCGGGCTTCGCCGCGGCCCTGCAGGCGGCCGTTGCGCGGGAGGATGCCGAGTCGGCGCGCCAGCGCATGCTGCGCGACAAGCTGTACGCGACCCTGGCCGCAGTGCCCGGCGTGCGCGCCACGGTGGCGGTCGACCCGGATTCACGCGCATACCTGCCCAACATCGTGCACGTGCTGGTCGATGGCTACGAAAGCGAGACGCTCGTGTTGCGCCTGGACCTGGCGGGCTTCGGCGTGTCGGGCGGGTCGGCCTGCTCGTCGCATTCCCTGGAGCCGAGCCATGTGCTGCGCGCCCTCGGCGTGTCGGGCGACGAGGCCTATGGCGCCCTACGCATATCCATCGGCCATTTCACCACCGAAGACGACGTAAGCCGCTTCGCCGAGGCCCTCGCCGCCTGCATCGCGAAGTGAAGCACTGCCTCAGGAGCAATGCTTCGCTCGGAAAGGTTGCCTCTCCGGCCCGGCGGTGAAAAGCAATCCATTTCTCGTCACCATCCCCGCCCCCGCCGCCGGCCGGGCCGGGGATGGTAACCGTTTCTCAATTTCTCGCGCTTGTGCAAGCGAAACGCCCTTCCAGCAATAACGCTTCATGCGTTACAATAATTGCAAGTCAAATCCATGGGAGGTGCGTTCATGTTTGCCGAGACCGACGACCTTGTAACACTGTTGGAAATTCAGCACATCGACCTGTCGGTCATGCAGGCCAAGAAGAAGCGCGCGGAGCTTCCGCAGCGCATCGAGGTCATGCGCCTGCGCAAGAAGCGGGATGAAATCCGGGAAAAGCTGGAGCAGGTAATCGCGCTGCAGAAACGTGCGGATGCCGAAATGACCATCGTCGAGGACGAGGACCGTCTGCTCGCCGAAAAGCAGGCGCGCGCGCAGGAGATAATCGACGCGTCGGGATCTGACTATCGCAAGGTGGAATCGCATTCCAAGGAAATGGCCGGCGCGGCGAAGCGCCGCGAGGAACTGGCCGCAAAGATACTGGAGCTGACCGAGCAGAGCGACAAGATAAGCGGCATCCGCAAGCAGCTGGAGGGCGCGATCGATGCGTCCGAAGCGGAAGAGGCGCGCCTGCGGGCCGACTTCGAAGGCGAGGACAACGCCCTTATCGACCAGATAAAGGACCTCGGCGACCAACGCGAGCACCTGCAGGCCAGCGTTCCCGCCGAACTGATGACGCTCTATGCCAAATCTGCGAAGGCGCACGGGGGCGTGGGCATCGGACGGCTCGTGGAAGACACGTGCGGAGTTTGCCGCACCGCCATCGCCGGCGGGCGCCTCATCGAGCTGAAGGCCCAAGCCCCGCTCGGCACCTGCCCGGCCTGCAAGCGCCTGCTCGTCGTGGACTAGCAAGGAAGGCAACGGGGACGGAGGGTGTTGTCTTCTTCCCATTCCAAAAGAAGACACCCTCCGTCCCCGTTGTCTCGTT
>DMNP01000284.1:1208-11447 GCA_003452695.1 Eggerthellaceae bacterium | reverse complement strand
CCGCGGCTGCAGCGGGCGGCTTCTACCTGGGAACGTCCGAGGGCTTTGTGGCCGTGTTCCGCGGCGGCGACAGCGCAGACAACCCCTATCAGGTAACCGACGTTTCCCTGGGCGATCTGGAAAGCGCGACGGTGGCCGCGCTCGGTCAGGGCGTTTCCGTCGCAACGCTGGACGAGGCAAATGCGAAGGTGGATGAATACCGCGCGCAAGCGCAGGCCGTGCAGGAGTCGCGCAAAACGTATCCGCCTCCCAGCTTCACGCAGGCGCGTGCCAGCTCGGAATTGCCGGCAGACCATACCACCAGCTATTACGGGCCCTACAATGTGCTGGACGGCGATTTCTTCACCGCATGGAACGAAGGTGGCGGCGGCTCGGGTGCGGGCGAATGGATAGAGCTGTACAGCTCGGCGCCCCAGCACGTGTCCGCCGTGTCCATCGCCGGGGGCTACAACAAGTCGGACGAGACGTATTACAACAACCATCGCCCGCGCGACATCGAGCTGTCCTTCAGCGATGGCAGCACGCAGCGGGCCACGTTGCAGGATGCCCGCGGCACCTACCAGCGCATAGCCCTGCCCGCCCCGGTGGACACGACGTTCGTGCGGATAACCGTACTTTCGACGTATCCGGGCGTGGAGTACGAAGATTGCTGCATTGCGGACATAGGAGTGGAATAGATGAAGCGAAACCATGTGCGCCGAAACGCGTCCGGCCTGGTGCGCATCTTGCTGGCAGGGGCGATTGCCGTAAGCTGCGCTGCAGGCGCCCTTGCCTGCACGCCTGCAGGGGGCACGCTGGCGGTAAGGTCGCAGAACGCCGCGCCCGCGCAATCGGGCGCTTCGCAGGCCGCTACGTCTGCGGGCTCCGATGCGGCGGGAAACGATGCCGCAGGTGGGGAAGGGGCCTCGCAGGCCGGAAGCCAGGGTGGCGAAAGCTCCCCGTCGCAGGCATCGGTTGCCACGGCCGCATCTGCGGAAACTGGTGCCTCCGGGGAAGGAGCCGCATCGTCCCCGACGTCCGCTGCGTCGGCGACGTCCGCTGCGCCCGCGACGTCCTCGGCGCAGTCATCCCCGGCAGCCGCCATCCGCTCGATGCCCGCGGGAACCGTCCTTTCCGACCAGCAGGTGCAAGCTGCCGGCAAGGACGCCTGCTTCACCGTCGAGCCCATAGACGACCCCACCTTCGCGCGCATGTACGGCCTGTCCTTCAAGGAGCACTGCACGGTGCCGCGCGAGGACCTGCGCTATATCCGCGTGCTGCATGCAACCGCCGAAGGCCAGACGTGCATCGGCGAGCTCGTGATGAACGTGCAGGTTGCGCAGGTGGTTTGCGATATCTTCCGCCAGTTGTACGACGTGCGCTATCCCATTCACAAGATGCATCTCGTGGACGACTATGCAGCCGACGACGACGCCAGCATGGAAGACGACAACACGTCGGCGTTCAACTACCGCCTAATCGCGGGCACGGACCGCATGTCGAACCACGCCTACGGCATGGCCATCGACATCAACCCGTTCTACAATCCCTATTGCATTCCCTCGCAGGACTACGTGTCGCCCACCGCGGCCTATGCCTACGGAAACCGCGCGGGATCGTGGCCCTACAAGATTGAAGAGGGCGACCTGTGCCACCGGCTGTTCCTGGAAGCCGGCTTCGAATGGGGCGGCTACTGGGACGTGACCAAGGACTACCAGCACTTCGAGATGCCGCAATAGGGCCGCACCGTCCTGCCGTCCTCGCCCCCACCCGCGCATTTCGTGCAATCTCATGCAGCGCCCTCGCCTCGAACCGCGCATTTCGTGCAATCTCATGCAAATCGGGCGCAGAATTGCATGAGATGTCGAGAAATGCGCGGTTTCGCGCTGGGGGAGGGCGCCTAAGGAGAAGCGAATGTGAAACCCGGAGCGGCGCGGCCAAAGCCGCATCGTCCAAGCCGCATCGACGAGAAGCCGAATGAACAGAATCGCCTGAATGGCTGCGATGACCCTTTTCGATATCCTAGAAAATGCATAGGAGGACTCCAAAATCGGAGCAGGGAATTATATAATAATAGGTTAATCGCACAATGTTTCCAGCACCGTGTTACAGCGCGCACGGTTCTGTGAGGGGGTAGCCATGAAACAGGTCCGACGTATAGCGAAATCGCATTCCATGCGTGTGTTCACGTCCTTCTTCCTCTCGTTCGTCTTGGCCATGGGGCTGGTTCCCGTGCCGGTGTTCGCCGCCCCGACGGCGGGCTCGGCAAACCAGCAGGCGGCCACCGTGTTGCAGGCGGGTTCCTTGAAACAGCAGGAAGAAGTCGCCGATTCGGGTGAAAGCCCGGCTGCGCAGCTGCAAGGCGGCGATGCGGCGAAGGAGGGCCCGGCGACGCAGGTGCAGGACGAAAGCGGGGCCTCCATCCACGCCGAAGGCGACCTGTACGAAGTGATGGTCTACGGTCAGGCGGCCGACACGCACGCCACCGCCGCCCAGGCCATTGCAGGAGCTTCCAGGCAAACCCCCGAGGTGCCCACGCTCAGCCTGTCGGCAGCCAACACGATGGCCGCAAGCCTGTTCGCCGCCCCCGGCCCCGCCGACGAAACCTATCCCGACGGCGACTACCCGCGGCGTGCGGACGGTCAGGACATCGAGACCATCGCCATCCGCTGGCTTACCGAGGACACCGAAGGCCACGACGATGGCAGCGCTTCCCGCCTGAACCTGGTGCCAAACGAGGATTCGCCCTTCACGGTGCGCTTCCAGCTGGACTACGCGCTCTCCGGCGAGCGGCACTACGAGCCGGGCGACATCAAGATAAAGATTCCCGCGCAGATCTTCCACAAGCGCAGCGATAATACCGTTTCCGACGACGGCGGCCTGACGGGCACCATGGTCATACCGCTCGCGCAGAGCCCCTCCACCAACACCGACTTCAACTGGCAGCTCATCGACGGGGAGTATGTTCTCTCCAACACCAAGACCATCGTGGCGGCCACCAAGGGCTTCGTGCAGTTCGAGATAAAGGACCTCGTCCCGCACTCGATTGTCGACATGTCCATCACCGACGAGCTGCAGGCCACCATCGAGGTCCTCACATATCTGGGCAATACCATCGGCCTGAAGTCGAACAAGATCGATGCGCAGGTGAACACCACGCAGGAGGTCGTGCGGGCCAACAAGGACATCTCGGGCGACCCGAAAATCGAGGGCATCTCCAGCGTGGGCGCGGTGCCGGCAAGAATCAAGGCGAAGTACCCCAACGACACCGAGTTCCTGGTCATCACCTGGTACACGAACGCCTATCACACGGGTAACCAACCCTACACGCTCACCGGCTACGACACGCGCACCGACGTCGCCACCGGAGCCACCACCCAAACGCTTCACGACGGCTGGGTCATCGACGGCGATACCGAGACCACCAAGGACCTCGGTGTGGTGCAGAAAGGCTGGTATACGCCGGGCATATCCTCCTCCAGCAGCATCAAGGTGGCCTACCCGATGAGCCAGTTCGAAAAGGACACCGTCTACACCTTTACCAACCACGTGGACTACGATCTTGTGCCCATCGACGAGGTGGACGATCCCACGCACGTCGAGGCAGATGCCTCGACCACCTGGAGCTATCGCAACCCCAAGTGGATCGAGCCCGTCGGCCACTTCAACGTGTTCAAGTGGGGCAACGACAACGATTACGGCGTGCGCAAGGACGGCGACCTCACCACGCACTATCATACGAGTTCTCGCGACGACATTCCCGCCACGAGCGGCACCAACACGAGCCCGCAGCATCTGATGGGCTGGTACGGCCTGTACAAGAAGGCCCTGAACGAGATGCGCGAGGGCAACGACGCCGAGATTGCCTACACCATCAAATCGGACGGCTACGTGCTGCCCTGGACATACGAGGGCGACACGCGCCTGCAGTCGAGCTACGGCAAGCGCCCCGTTACCATGGTCACCGAGGACACGGGCCTCTGGGTGGGCTCGCAGACGAGCCCCGACTTCGACCTCGTGCCGGGCGATAACATGGAGTTCACCTCCATCAGCTTCGTGAAGCCCATCATCAGCAAGATAAAGGCCATCAACGTGAATCCCGATGGCAGCTTCGCCACCGACTACATTACCGTCAGCTCTAGTGGAACCGCAAGCGATGGCACCTTCGACTACGAGCAGGACACCGACGATTCCAAGATCCCGCCCGTGGTGCTCGAGGTGCTGCGCAACGGCAAGTGGGAGAAGTACGCGAGCGCCGATTTCACGAGCGGCTCCTGCGTGATCACGCTGGCCGATGGCACCGTGGTCAACGGCGACAAGATAGACTTCCCCGCAGGCACCCAGAACTTCCGCACCTCCGTTACCACGGGCAATGCGGCCATCGTCTATTGCGTGCGCCCGAGCGTCTTGCTGAAAAACACGCAGCAGTGGCGCGACCATATCGAGAGTCTCTTCCAGAACGACACCGCCCCCACCGAGGACGTGTGGAACGGCGTGAACCTGAAGGCCTACACCGCGGAGAAGAGCGAGATAGTCGACATCTCCAAGGACGGATTCGACCGCCTTATGGGCTTTACGGACGACATTGAGGTGCGCCCCTACAAGGAGGGGAAGGTTGGCAGTATCGACTATGAGAACAAGAAGGTGCCGCTGCATTACAAAGCCTACATCGAGGAGCGAAGCGTCATTGCCGACCTCGACACCTACGTGTCGGCGATAGAGGAGGGCGTCATCCAGTCCGAGACACATGGATGGTGGTACGACCTGCTGCCGCTGGGCGTTACGCCAGACCTCGATTCCATCAAGCTGCGCAAGGGCGATACAGTGGTAGATGCCTACACCATCCCCGACTACAAGGGCACGGGTCGCATGCTCATGGTGGTGGAGTGCGACTTCACTCCCACGCCCGAGACCTATACCGAGGAAGGAGTCAACTTCTACGAGGACAAGCCGAGCATCGAGTTCGACGCTTCCTGCGATACGGGCTATATCATCGACTATGGCCAGATAACCGAGCCCGACAAGCTCTTCGAAGCCGAGCTCCATAACGTCATAGCCTTCGAGAGCAGCAACGACGTGCTCGGCACCATCGAGGGCTACCAAGGCGAGGCCAACGACCCGAACGGCACGAACAACGTGCGCACGCGCGAGGCGTGGTCGAGCAAGGAGGACGAGGCCGCTCAGGAGAAGATGGCGCTTACGGGGCTGCACGATGGGCGCAGCACGGCAAGTTTCCTCTATGCAGGCGACCCGCAGCAGGTGAAAATCCTGAACGCAGCCAGCACTTCGCTCGTGAAAGACGTCTCCGTGAACAACGACGGCTGGTGGAGCCAGGGCACCTACTACGGCAACCGCGAGGCCAATGCGCGCAACGTCTACGAGGGCGGCATGTACTCCTACCGCATCTTCGCCATGAGCAACAACCATACGCAGACCAAGGACATGGTCATCTACGACAGCCTGGAGAACTACGAAGCCTGGAGCGGCAACGACCAAGAGGATGTGGATGCCATCAATGCCGGCAAAATCTGGCGCGGTACGCTGCGCAGTGTGGACACCAGCCTGCTCCGCGCTGCTGGCATCGACGCCGTGGTGTACTACTCCACGGTCCCCGAGCTGGAGATTCAGAAAGTGGACGATCCCAACGGAGGCTACATCAATCCCACGACCACGAACCTGGATGACCCCAACTATTGGGTGAAGGCAACAGATTACACGGGAGATTTGGGCGACGTGCACGCCATCGCCATCGACTGCCGCAAGGCTCTCGATGGGTCCGACTACATCCTGGAACCCGACAACACCATTACGGCCTACATACATATGTGGGCTCCGCAGGGCGAGGAAGCAGACCACTACATCACAAACGACCATCACGCCTATAACAATATCTTCCTGAACTGCACGTCAATCGATACACGGGTTGGCGGCCAAGGCGACACGCACCTCGTCCGTCAGGACTACGTGAAGGTGGGTCTGGTCGAGAACAGCGTGAACGTGACCAAGCAGTGGAACGACGACGACGACCGCGACGGCATCCGTCCGAGTGAGGTAACCTACACGCTGCTTCGCGATGGCCAGGTGTACCAGCCCATCGACAGCGAGCATCCCGACCAGCCGGCAATAGAGAACCCGGTGACGGTGCCGGTGGAAGAAGACGGCAGCGCCAACTACACCTTCAAGTACCTGCCCTACTGCGACGATGAGGGCCGCGTCTTCAACTACACCGTGCGCGAGGAGCCCGTCGATGGCTATACGCCCCGCGTGGTGCGCGCCAACGACGGCCACGACATCACGATCATCAACACGCACGAGCCGGAGCAGACGGAAGTTTCGGGCAATAAAACCTGGGTAGGGGATACGGCAAGCACGAGACCGGCGTCAATTAAGGTAAAGCTTCTTGCGGACGGCGAGCTATCTAAAACCCAGACCGTGACCCCCGATGCCGACGGATTCTGGAGTTACAGTTTTACCGGCCTTAACAAGTACCGCGACCACGGTACCGAGATTGCATACACGGTGGAAGAGGAACACACGGTTGGCAGCCCCCTTGAATCCTATGTCACCAAAGTCGAGGGCTCCGATATCATCAACACCTATCACCCCTTTGGCGATGTTGAGCTCGTGAAGTCGGTAACGGGCGCGACGAGCATTACGCGAAATGACACTTTCGACTTCGACTTCACGATTGCCGATTCCAATGGCGTTCCGGTTTTCGACGAGTATGCGTACGAAATCGTAAACGCACGGGGCTACGTGTATAAGAGGGGCATGGTCACGACCGGGACAACGCTGACCATGGGCGATAGCCAGGTTGTTCGCATCAAGGAAGTTCCTCGGGGCTACAAGGTAACCGCCATGGAGAATGTCCCGGCTGGGTATACGGCATATAGGGATGGCATCATCGAGCTTACAGTTAAGCCCAACCAAACTGTTTCCGCCACGGCTTATAACGCCTATAAGACGGAGGGTTTGCTCAACCTGCATGTCACCAAGGTACTTACCGGTCGCGACATGAAGAACTACCAGTTCCGTTTCAACCTGACTACCGACGAAGTAGGCGGCGATGTCGTAACAGCAGCATCAAGCAGCCTTGATGGCAGCGTGGTTTTTGATGCTTTGCGATTCTCCAACATCGACGATGGCACCGTGCGTACCTTCTACATGCATGAGCTCGATTTCGGTCGTCCGGGATACACATACGACGATTCCGTTTATAAGGTGGAGATCAAGGTCGATGACAACGGCGACGGCACCATGACGGCCACCCCCACCTACTTCCAGCGTGGGCCGCTCGACATTGGCTGGGTGCAAATGCAAGAAGCCCCCGAATTCAAGAACGAATATCATGCGGAAGGCGACCTCGAGGTCAAGGCATGGAAGGCCCTGAAGAAGCGCGACCTCAAAGAGGGCGAGTTCACTTACGAGCTCGTTGACAGCAAGGGCGCAGTGGTGGCTACCGCTACAAACGATGCGACTGGTACCGTAGCCTTCCCCAAGGTTCACTTCGACGAGACGTCCATCGGTGCCGAGCTCGACTACACCATCCGCGAGAAGGCTGGCTCTGACAAGACGGTCATCTACTCCGGGGAAACCTACAAGGTGCATGTTGTCGTTTCCGACAACGGCGATGGGACGCTCTCGTTCGACCAAGCGGTGACCGGTGCCGATGGCGAGGCGGCGACACCCGTCATTACGAACGATCTCAAAGACGGTAAGCTGGCTGTCGAGAAGGTCGTCGAACAGACCGATGTGCCCAATCCGGAGTTCAAATTCAAGGTGAAGTTCTCCGGTCCCGATGTACCCAAGGACGGAAGCTACAGCTTCACGAAGGAGCAGATTGGCCAAAACTCCAATAAAGCTGCGGTGGCATCAAACAAGATGCTCTCGCCCTCCAATCTTCTCGGGCAGCTGGGGGATGGGCTGTCTTCCGCTGGCCGTGAAGTCGCAGGCCTGTTCACACCCGAGAAGGCCTATGCAGCTGCGAGTGACGGTGTCTTCCACGCCCCTGCTAGCATGCTCCAAGGCGAGGCATACGCTGTGTACGACTCCGATACCAAGGTCTTCGAGTTCTTCCGCGACGAACCTGGCAAGTACGAGAATGGGCACACAGACGGAACCAAGACTTACTACACCGGTATCGAGGTCGAGGATGAGTATGGCCCTGGCGACTACATCGTCAACACGCACTGGAAGAGCGCCATCAAGAGAGCAACAACAATCAGGGTTGCCGAGGGAGTAGCTGTTCGGCCCATAGGATACATAGACCTGCAGGGAACCTACAACAACACAACTGAGAACATCGACTTCTCCAGAATCGACACGTCGCGTATCACGTATCTCAAGATGGATGGGTCCTACACGCAGGATGGGCAGGGTTATGTGAGCATTGTGGGGCTCGAGAACCTCGATACGTCTAACATGACGAACATCCGCATGGCCGGCGATTTCGGGAAGTACGGTCTTCTGTATGGAGACTTCGATCTGAGCAATTGGTCGGGCCAGAGTCTTGTCTCGATGTACAACATGTTCGAAGATCAGAGAGAGTTGGTCTCGCTCGACCTCTCCGGCCTCAGCACTCCGAACGTCACAAACATGTACCAGGCGTTCTCCTCGATGAGCAAGCTCGAGCGCCTCGACATCTCCTCCCTCGATACTTCGAAGGTGGTAGACGAAGGTTATTTCACCGGTATGAACGGCATGTTCAGCGGTTCGTCAAATCTCAAGGAAGTGGTTCTTGGCCCGAATTTCAACTTCAGAGGTGCCGGCATCGAGGACGCAAGCCATTGGGCCAAGCTGCCGACACCGAAAAAGAGTTCTGAGTATACGGGCAAATGGACCTGTGTGGAGCACCCGGAGTACTCTCTAACCAGCACGGAGCTAGCCGAGCAGTACGACGGGCCTACTATGTACGGTACGTGGGTATGGGAGAAGTACGAGTTCCGCATTAGCTATGCTGCCGAGGAGGATGGCTCGAATATTTATTCAACTTCGCCGAAGATACCGAAGGATAGCCTTGCGGACTACGAGCTTCCCAATTACAGCTACAATGACCGCGCCATTGCAGGATGGAAGCTTGTCTATCCTGATGGTACTGGATCAGAGGGCTCCGATCCATTCAAGGGCTATCGAGATCTTGGCGCGCAGCCTGTTGGCAAAACGTTTGGGGAGATAACTGCTAACGGAAAGAGCCTTGACGCGACATTGATTGAGCAAGCTCAAACGCATGCAACGTTTGCTCCAGTGTTCTTGACGACGTATCAGGTCGATTTCTTGCCCGGCGAGGGTGCGGGTTCGATGGCTTCGCTTACCGAGCGGCCAATAACCGAAGATACGGTTATTCCTGCCTCGACCTTCTACGCCTTCAACAAGCAGGTCGGCAGCTGGGTGGACGATCTGGGTAATGTCTATCCGGCAGAAGGCACCATTCCGGCCAACACAGTGAATCGACCAGTCGTCACGCTTACAGCTCAGTGGATACCGGTCGAAAACAAGATCGACATGAAGGACGGCGAGTTCGAGTTCACCCTGCGCGGCAACGAGCGTGCGATCTTCGACAATATCCCGGCGGGCACGGCCTACCAGGTGTGGGAAGAAACCCCGGCGGGCTGGGTGCTCGTGAAGAGTGTGGACGAGACTGGCAGGATCGAGCCGCTCGAGACGGCGACGGCCACATTCACCAACGAGTACAACCCCAACGCCGCAAGCGCGCAGCTTACGGCTATGAAGCTGCTCGACAACCAGCCGGCGCCCGAAGCGGACAAGTTCAGCTTCACGCTCTCCGAGGGCTCCACGGTGCGGCAGACCAAGACCAACGCGGCGGGCGGCGGCGTCACCTTCGACCCGATCGTCTACGAGCGTGCCGGCACCTACACCTACACCATCGCCGAGGACAAGGGTGACGACCCCAACATCATCTACACGGGCGCCACCTACACGGCGACGGTCACGGTGAAAGACGACGGCGCGGGCAAGCTCACGGCCACGGTGGCCTACGCGGACGTCGACGGCAGAGCCACGGCGCAGCCCACCTTCCGCAACGAGTCCAAGACCGGCTCCCTCAGCCTGCAGAAGAAGGTCACGGGCACGGGCGCCCCCGCCGATGCCGAGTTCACCTTCGTGGTTGCGCTCTCCGCGGCAGGGGACTTCCCGTATCGCACCGAGAGCGGCACGGAGGGCAGGATCCGCAACGGCGGCACCATCACCTTGAAGGGCAACGATTGGGCCTACATCGGCAGGCTGCCCTTCGGCACCACCTAC
>DMNP01000284.1:0-1158 GCA_003452695.1 Eggerthellaceae bacterium | reverse complement strand
CCTTCGGCACCACCTACTCCGTTGCCGAGACGTCCATACCCGAGGACTTCACGCTCACCGAAGAGCTCAACAGCTCCGGCACCATCAATGCCGAATACACGAGCGCGAGCTTCACAAACACCTACGAGGGCCCGTTGGGCGCCGCCGCCCTGAACCTCGAGGTGCGCAAGGTCATGGAATGGCGCCAGCTCAAGGCCGGGCAGTTCACCTTCACGCTGATGGATGCCGACCACAACGTCATCGACACCGCCTCCAACGATGCTTCCGGCAAGGTGGTCTTCGATATGATTGAGTACACCGAACCCGGCACCTACACGTACTTCATCACCGAAGTCGAAGATTACGATGACAACGAGATTGTCTACGATAGGGGCGAACAGGTCGTTACCGTTACCGTGGCGTCCGACCCAAACGACGCCACCAAACTGGTTGCCACGCCGAGCTACAACCCCGATGATGCATCCACCATCCCCACCTTCACCAACTCTGTCAACACCGATACCGGCCTCGTCCTGCGGAAGAAGGTCGAAGGCGCCACGGCAGCGGTCGCGGGCAAGCAGTTCCCCTTCACGATCACGCTCACCGGCCCCGATGGCAACGAGGTCGAAGGCTCGTTCGAGTGGACCAAGGTCGATGCGAGCCAGACGCCTCCGAAGATGGTGGATCAGGGCACCATATCCTCGGGCGGCACCCTCTCCATGGGCGATACTGAAGCTATCGGGATAAGCGGCCTGCCCTATGGCACGACCTACGCCATCCAGGAAGATGTGCCCGGTGGCTTCACGGTCACTTCCAAGAACGACGAGGGCACGATTGGCTCGGACAATAGGGCTCCCGTGGCAACATTCGTAAACGAGTACGCGTCCTATGGCGAAGTGACGCTCGAGGCCAAGAAGACGCTCGAGGGCCGCACGCTTGCCGACGGGCAGTTCACCTTCGAGCTGCGCGACAAAACCGGCGCCGTCGTCGCCTACGCCACCAACGACGCCGAAGGCAACATCGTCTTCCCGGCCATCGCCTATACGCAAGACGACGACGGGAAGACCTTCTCATACACCATCGTCGAATCGAACGCGGGCGATCCGGGCTACACCTACGACAACACGGAGCTATCCGTCACCGTGAAGGTGTCCGACAACGGCGACGGCACCATGACGG
>DMNP01000286.1 GCA_003452695.1 Eggerthellaceae bacterium | reverse complement strand
AACGGCGACGGCACCATGACGGCCAAAAAGACCTATGCGGGCGGTTCCCAGACGCTGAAGAACGTTTACGAGGCGGAAGGCTCGGCCGTGCTGGAGGCCACGAAGGCGCTTACGGGCCGCGCGCTGGCCGACAAGCAGTTCACCTTCGAACTGCGCGACGGCGACGACCAGGTCGTGAGCACGGCGACGAACGACGCCACGGGCGCGGTGAAGTTCCCCGCGCTCGAGTTCGACCTGCAGCACCTGGGAGAGCATGCCTACACCATCGTGGAAGTCGACGACGGCAAGCCGGGCTACACCTACGACACGCACGAAGAACCGGTGACCGTAACCGTGTCCGACCCGGGCTACGGCGTGCTGAAGGCTGATGTCGTCTACGCCAGCGACGTCGAAGGTGCCGGCGACGGCGCCGCCTTCGAGAACACCTACAAGGCGAAGGGCCAGGTGCAGGTGCAGGCCACGAAGGCGCTTTCGGGCCGTGCGCTTGCCGACCAGCAGTTCGAATTCGAGCTGCGCGATGCGGCCGGCACGGTCGTGGGCAGCGCCAAGAATGACGCCGCGGGCGCGGTGGCCTTCCCGGCCATCGAATACACCCAAGCCGACATGGTGGATGACCAGGGCAAGCCCGTAACGCAGAAGGATTTCGCCTATACCATCCGCGAGGTCGTGCCTGAACCCGTGCCCGCCGGCTACATCTACGACGGCGACGAGGAAAGCGTAACCGTCACCGTGGTAGACAACGGCGATGGCACGCTCACCGCCACCCCGGCCTACGACGGCGACGGCGCCGTGTTCGAAAACGTCTACGAGGCTAAGGGCTCTGTGGACCTGCAGGCGTCGAAGGCGCTGACGGGCCGCGTGCTCGCCGCTGAGCAGTTCTCGTTCCAGGTGAAGGATGCGGACGGCACGGTCGTGGCCACCGCCACGAACGATGCGGACGGCGCGGTGGCCTTCCCGAGCATCGCATTCGACCAAGACGACATGGTGGACGAGGCCGGCAAGCCCCTAGCGGAGAAGACCTTCGCATACACCATCGTGGAAGAGAACGCGGGCGCGCCCGGCTATACCTACGACGCGCATGAGGATGCCGTTGCCATTACGGTGGTTGACAACGGCGACGGCACGCTCAGCGCCACCGCCGCCTACGACGAGGACGCGGCCGCCTTCGCCAACGTGTACGAAGCGCAGGGGCAGGCGCAGCTGCAGGTTTCCAAGCAGCTTACGGGCCGCGCGCTTGCCGCGGGGCAGTTCTCGTTCCAGCTGCTCGATGCGGCTACGGGCGAAGTGCTTCAGACGGTCGCCAACGACGCCGAGGGTGCGGTTCCCTTCGAGCCGATTGCCTACGACCAGGACCAGCTGGGCCGCCACCTCTACCAGGTGCGCGAGGTCGTGCCCGATCCGGTCCCGGACGGCTACGCCTACTCCGCGCAGCTGTTCAACGTGGCCGTGGACGTTGCCGACAACGGCGACGGCACGCTGGCTTGCACGGTCGAGTACTACGAGACGAGCGAAAGCGCCGCTGCGGCCGACGATGCGCAAGGCGGCGCAGCCGACGATTCGACCGGCGATGCAGCCAGTGATGCGCAAGGCGGCGCGGCCGGCGATACCCAGGCAGGCGCTGTCGAAGGCGCCGCCATGGAAGGCCAGCAGGAATCTGACGGGGGAGCGGACGCTGAAAGCGGCGACGGCTCTGACGGGGAAGCGGCCAATGACGGCGAGACCATCGAACAACCCGAGGGCACCTTGGTCGACGCGGCCGTGTTCGTGAACGCCTACACGGCAACGGGCCAGGTGGTTTTGCAGGCCTCGAAATCCCTGAGCGGCCGCACGCTGGCAGCGGAGCAGTTCTCGTTCCAGGTGAAGGACGCAGACGGCACGGTCGTGGCCACCGCCAAGAACGATGCGGACGACGCAGTCGAGTTCCCGGCCATCGCCTACACCCAAGACGACATGGTGGGCGAGGACGGCCTGCCCGTATCAAAGAAGGAATTCGCCTACACGATAACCGAGGTAGACGCGGGCGATGCAGGCTACACCTACGATGCCCACGAGGAAGCCGTGTTGGTTACCGTGGTCGACAACGGCGACGGCACGCTTACGGCCACCGCCGCCTACGACGAGGACGAGGCCAGCTTCGCCAACGCCTACGAGGCATCCGGCGAGGCCGCCTTCGCCTTCACCAAGACCCTTACCGGCGCCAAGCTGCAGGCCAACCAGTTCTACTTCCAGCTGCGCGATGAAAGCGGCACGGTCATCGAAACCGTCGCGAACGAGGCCGACGGCGCCGTCGCGTTCTCGCCCATTGCCTACACGCAGGCCGACGCGGGCAAGACCTTCGTCTACACCGTGAACGAGATGGCCGGCACTTCGACCGGGTTCACCTACGACAAGCATACGGAGCGCGTCTCTGTTGCCGTAACCGACAACGGCGATGGCACGCTTTCCTGCGAGGTAAGCTACGCCGGCGGCAAGTCGTTCGAGAACAGTTACACCCCGCCGAACCGGACTACCCCGCCGCCGGACAGGACGACCCCGCCGAACCGGACCACGCCCAAGACGGGCGACCAGCTGCTCCTGTTCCACCTGGGCGTGATGGCTGCTCTAGCCGCTGCCGTAGCCTGCTTCGCTGCTGCCCGCCGCCGGAGGGACGACGCATAGCCCGGAGCGCTGCAATATCCGACCAGGTCGGTTATTGCAGCGCCCCCTGCCCTAGCGAGGGTTTTAGCGACGTTGTCCGCATCCTGTGTTGTGACGTTATCCGCGTCCTGTGTCACGTGTTTGGCCTTCCTGGTGTGACGCAGTGTGGTGCGCGTCGTTTACTCGGCCACCGGGCCAGCCGCCAGGTCCTTGCCGTTTCCTGCGACATAACGTAATATATAAACGTAATACGTAAAGGAGAAGCATGGGCAAGCTGGTAGTGTTGCCGTCGGCCCTGAAGCACGGGCTCGACGCCGGGCAGATCGAGGAGGCTTGGGACAACTTCGTCGCGAGGCGCCCGCGCGGCGACGACGTCATGGTGGCCATCGGCTTCTCGGGCGACGTCGAGGTCGAGATAGTGGGGCTGCTCACCGCCGATGGCAAGACGCTCGTGATACACGCTATGAGCCCCGCTACCGAGAAGATCGTGCGGGAGCTCGGGATCGGCAGGAGGTAGGCAGATGGAATACACGCTGAAGAGCGGCAGGGTAGTAACGGACGAGGACATCGAGCGGATGACCGATGCAATCGAGCGCGGCGAGCTTCCGGGCGAGTGGAGCGGCGAGGTCGTCAGGGGAAGGCCCAAGATCTACGGCGAGCCGATGGTCACCGTGCCCGTGAAGTTCCCCGCGTCCGTTGTCGAGCGAATCGACGAGCTCGCGGACAACCGCTCGGACTACATCAGGCGCGCAGTCGCGGCGATGATGGCCTGACGCCCGGGCCCTTGCGTCTGCACTCATGACGCAGGACGGGGATACTGTCACCATCGCCCTGAGTAAGCGGTTGGACCCACGGCGTTGAATGAGCGAGGGTTTTGGTGACGTTATCCGCGTCCTGTGTCACCTGTGTCACTGTCGTATCCGCGTCCTGCGTTACCAATCACCGCGCAACCGCTAAAATAAACGCCAACAACGCGAAGGAGGTGACCCCATGTCCAAGAAAAAGCACAAGGCGCCGAAGAGCAACCGCTTCGTTGTCATGAGTTCCTACGAAGCGACCATGGCGCAAAAGCCCCGATACGATGGCTTTGCCGTCGGCCACGGTGCACACGGCAAGCGCGGTTACGACCGCAATGCGCAAAAGCGTGACCTTGCAAGGGAGCTGGGGAAATCCAGCTCCCTTCGTTTTGTCGATTGCCCGTTGTACGGCCGGGCGCGGACTGGGCCCCTGGGCTGGGGCGTGTCGCATCAGGTGTTGCCATTCGGTGAAGACGCCATCGCGCCCGTGAGCGCCCGCGCACTCTATTAAGATATGCCTATGCTCATAGCTGCGGCAACATGGAAAGACGAGCGCCGTAGCCGCCGGTACGTGCGGCAGGCGATTTCTGGCTCTGCAGAGGCGGGGATGCAAGACAAATCGGGAGAGGAAGGTTCGCATGATACATTTCGTGGGCGCCGGATCGGGTGCAGCAGACTTGATAACCGTACGCGGCGCGCGTCTGTTGGAAGAGGCCGACGTCATCATCTATGCGGGGTCGCTCGTGAACCCCGCGTTGCTGGACTATGCCAAGCCGGGCGCCGAAGTCCACAATTCGGCGCACATGACCCTGGAAGAGGTAATCGAGACGATGAAGGCTGCCGAGGCGCAGGGCAAGACCACGGTGCGCCTGCACACGGGCGACCCCTCGCTGTACGGCGCGCATCGCGAGCAGATGGACCTGCTGGACGAGGCGGGCATCGGCTACGACGTGGTACCGGGCGTGTCGTCGTTCTGCGGCGCCGCTGCCGCGCTGAAGGCGGAGTACACGCTGCCCAACGTGTCGCAGTCGGTGATCATCACGCGCATGGAGGGCCGCACGCCCGTGCCCGAGGGCGAGAAGCTGCGCCTTATGGCATCGCACGGCTGCACCATGGTGCTGTTCCTGAGCACCAGCTTGCTCGATTCCGCAGTGGAAGAGCTGCTGGAAGGCGGCTACGCGCCCGACACGCCGGCGGCCATCGTGTACAAGGCCACTTGGCCCGACGAGCAGGTGTTCCGCTGCACGGTGGGCACGCTTGCCGAAACGGCGCGCGAAGCGGGCGTGAAGAACACGGCGCTCATCACCATCGGCGGCTTCCTGGGCGATGCCTATGACCGCTCGCGCCTGTACGACCCCACCTTCACGCACATGTTCCGCAAGGGAAGCGATGAATAGCATCTCCCTCGTGGCGTTCACCCGCACGGGCTGCCGCTTGGCGCGCTTGCTGGCCGAGCGGCTGGCGGAACGCGAGGCCTATGCGGGCGCGCAGTTCGCCGCGTTCGGCCCCGCGCGCCTTGCGGAAAGCCAGGGGGTCGCGGACTACGGCAACCTGCAGGCGTGGACGAAGCAGCGCTTCGCGCAGGACGACGCGCTCGTGTTCGTCGGCGCAAGCGGCATCGCGGTGCGCGCCATCGCGCCGCACGTGCGCGACAAGTTCAGCGACCCGGCGGTCGTCAGCGTGGACGAATCGGGCGCGTTCGCCGTGCCCCTGCTGTCGGGCCACGTGGGCGGCGCGAACGAGCTGGCGCGGGCCATAGCGCAGGCAACGGGCGGTCAGGCCGCGGTTTCCACCGCCACCGACGTGAACGCGCTGTTCGCGGTGGACGAATGGGCTGCGCGGCGCGGCTACGCCATCGTGGAGCGCTCCGTGGCCAAGGACATATCCGCAGCGCTGCTGGAAGGCCGGCCCGTGGGCTTCCGCAGCGATTTCGCGCTGGACTGGCAGGCGCCCCCGGGCATCGTGGAAGGCGACGCGGCCATCGGTTTCTGCGTTTCCCTGGACGATACGGCCCAGCCCTTCGAGCGCACGCTGCACCTCGTGCCGCGCATCTGCACGGTGGGGGCGGGTTGTCGACGCGACACCGACCCGGCCGTGTTCGAGCGGGTGCTGGCCGAGGCGCTGGCCCGGGCGCACGTGTCCGCGCATGCGGTGCGCGTCCTGGCCAGCATAGACGTGAAGGCCGCCGAGCCCGCCATTCTGAAAGCCGCGCAGGCGCACGGATGGGAAACGCGCTTCTACTCCGCCGAGCAGCTGAAGGCGGTGCCCGGCAGCTTCGCGGGCTCTGCCTTCGTCGAGCGCACGGTGGGGGTGGACAACGTGTGCGAACGCGCCGCCGTGGCGCATGGCGGCACGCTAATCGCGGGCAAGTACGCAGAAGACGGGGTGACGGTGGCCATCGGCTGCGACTACGACCGGGTCATCCCGAATGAATAGATGTGCAAGGTTAAACGACAAGGAGAAATCGCATGACTGAAGGAAACGCAACGACCAGGGGGTCGCTCGCGGTCGTCGGGCTCGGCCCGGGCGGCGCGGATGACATGTCCATCCGGGCGCACCGCGCAATCTCCGCCAGCGACGTCGTGGTGGGGTACACGGTCTACGTCGACCTGTTGCGCGACGAGTTTCCCGAAAAGGAAATCCTGACCACGCCCATGCGCAAAGAGGTTGAACGGTGCCGCATGGCGCTTCAGCGGGCGGCTCAGGGCTGCGCGGTAGCCATGGTGTGCTCGGGCGACCCGGGCGTGTACGGCATGGCGGGCCTCATATACGAGCTGGCCGCCGATTTCCCGTCCGTCGAAATCAGCGTCGTGCCCGGCGTATCGGCATCGAACGGCGGTGCTGCCGTGCTCGGCGCGCCGCTCATGCACGACTACTGCGTTATCTCGCTGTCGGACCTGCTCACGCCCTGGGAAACCATCGAGGCGCGGCTGGAGGCGGCAGCGCGGGCCGATTTCGTCATAAGCTTGTACAACCCCTCGTCGCACAAGCGCCCCGACTACTTGCAACGCGCCTGCGACATCCTGCTGCGCCACAAGGACGCGGCTACCGTGTGCGGCACGGTGCGCAACATCGGCCGCGAAGGCGAGCAGGCCGAAGTGCTTACGCTCGGCGAGTTGCGCGATACTCCCGTGGACATGTTCACCACGGTCTTCGTCGGCAACAGCCAGACCATGGCCCTGGATGGCAAGATGGTCACGCCGCGCGGCTACCTGCAGCGGGAAGACTAGGCCGTGGACGCGCGCACGGTGCAAAACGAAGGGCAGGCGCCAATGCCCAGCCCCGGTTCTGGCGCCCGGCCCACGCGGCCCGAGGTGCTCGTGTTCGGCGGCACGACGGAAGGCCGGGCGCTGGCCGAATGGGCCAGTGCACGCGGAACTTGCGATCTGTACATTAGCTCGCTCACCGAATACGGCGGCTCGCTCGTGCAGGGCCTTGCCAACGTGCACTCGCTAACGGGACGCATGCTGCCCGACCGCATGCGCCGGCTTATGTCCGAGCACCGCTTCGCCTGCGTCGTGGACGCGACGCATCCCTATGCGCAGGGCGTGTCGGCAAGCATCGCCCAGGCGGCCGCCGAAAGCGCGCTGCCCGTGGTGCGCGTGCTGCGCGAAGGCGAACCGCAGGGCCCGTGGACTTCCGTGCCCGACGTTCCGGCCGCCGCGCATCTGGTGGGCGCGCTGGATTGCAACGTGCTGCTGACCACGGGCAGCAACGACCTGGCCACGTTCGTCGGCGCCATGCCCGATTTCCGCGACCGGCTGTACGCGCGGATACTTCCCGTGGAAAAGTCGCTTGCGGCCGCTCATGCGCTGGACATCCCGACGAGCCACGTCATAGCCATGCAGGGCCCGTTCTCGCGCCAGCTGAACGAGGCGCTCGTGCGGGAGTTCAACATCGGGGCCCTGGTTACCAAGGCCTCAGGCAAGGCGGGCGGATTCTGGGAAAAGGTGGAGGCGGCGCAGGCCTGCGACGTGCAGCTCGTCGTGATAAGCCGCCCGGTCGAAGAGCACGGCGTCAGCCTGGACCGGGCAAAGGTTCTGCTGGAAAGCGAATACGGTCTATGACGAGCATACGCACTATCGAGGGACGTGGAGCGTTCGGACGTCGCACGCGCCCCGCGCGCCCCGCGCGCCAGCAAAGCCCCTTCGCAAGCAAAGGAGAGCGCATATGAAGGTGTATCTGGTGGGTGTGGGCATGGGAAACCCCGACACCC
>DMNP01000209.1 GCA_003452695.1 Eggerthellaceae bacterium | reverse complement strand
TATGGTGAACAGCGACGTTGCCGTGGACACGACGGCCGGCATGCCGAAGCCGAGCCGCAGCATCGGGATGACGATTACCCCGCCGCCCACGCCGAGCATTCCGGAAACCACCCCGACGACGATTCCCGCAAGGGCCATGATGAAAAACGTTGCAACCATGCGCCCATTGTAGCGCGGCGGTCCCCTCGGCGGTGGTGCGGCGGTTGGGGTACTATAAGAAACAAGAAACAGGTCGCTGCAGCCTGCGGCTCCGCCGCTGGTCGGGCGGCGGGCGGCTACGACAGGGAACGGGCGCCCTGGCAGCCGTTCCGGTCGCGGTTGGCCGGCTGTGAAAGCTGTGTGCGGAAATGCTCTCGGGCAGGACGGAATGGAGCAGGCAATGGATCTTACTAGTTCGAAACGGCGCAGGCTTCTCGAGGCCATGCTGGTGGTCATCGCGGTTGCTGCGGGCGGAGGCCTGGTGTACATGGCGGTCGTGGGAACGCAGCACATGTTCCTGCAGGGATTCATGGGCCTTGCCTTCACCATGGCCATAGTGGGGTTCATCTGGCTGTTTCTGGATCCCGACACGCATGCGGCGCGCCAGTCGGCCGAATTGCTGCAAATTGCCAGCCAAACGCTGGACGCCACGAAAAGCGGGCTTACCTCCGAAGCTGCCCAGAAAATCTGCGAGCTGCTGCTGCCAGCCACGCCCGCGCTGGCCATCGCAATTACCGACCGCGAGGTAATCTTGGGCTACGCGGGATACAACGAGGTTAACAACCAGCCCGGGCGCCCCATCCGCACGAGCGCAACGCACGAGACGCTGCAAGACGGCAAGCCGCGCATTCTGCACAGCACAGACGACATCGGCCTGCCCATGTCGTCTGCGCGCATCAACGCAGCCATCATCCAGCCGCTCTACATAGGCCACAATATCGAAGGCACGCTGAAGTTCTACTACCGCCGTTCCGGCCAGCTCAGCAAGACCCAGGAATCGCTTGCCCATGGACTGGCCGAGCTGCTGTCCACGCAGATGGCCGCCTCGGCTCTGGAAGAGCAGCAGAAGCTGATGACCAGCATGGAACTGAAAGCTCTCCAGGCCCAGATAAACCCACATTTCCTGTTCAACACCATCAACACCATAGCATCGCTCATCCGCACCGATCCGGCCAAGGCGCGCGTGCTGCTGCGCGATTTCGCGGTGTTCTACCGGTCCACGCTGGAAGATGCCGAGGACCTTATCCAGCTGGAACGCGAGCTGAAGCAGGTGCAGCGCTACGTCTCGTTCGAAATCGCGCGTTTCGGCGAAGACCGCTTGGCATTGCAGATGGATGTTGCCGACGATATGATGGGCCTGATGGTTCCTTCGTTCCTGATACAGCCGCTGGTGGAAAACGCCGTGAAACACGCCATGCGAGCGGAAGGCAAGCTGACGATTCGCATCGAAGGCCATCTGGAACCGGACGATGTGGTCATACGGGTCGTGGACGATGGCGCCGGCATGTCTGCGGAAACGCTTGCCACGATGATGGACAAGGAGTCCACCACGGGCCTGGGCATAGCCGTGAAGAACGTGAAAGACCGCATCCGCGGCTACTTCGGCCCCGAGTCCAGCATGGAGGTGGAAAGCACTTTGGCGGTCGGCACCACGGTCACCTTTCGTCTGAACCGCGCGATAGCCGAAGGCGCCGAGGAAGGCTACTTGGACGACGGCTTGCAGGAATCTGCCGTCCCGAGCATTCCCCAGGCCATTGTGGGGTAGCCCCGGACGAGCCATCCGCTATCATGTAGCTAGCACGATGCGCTTATGAGCGTTGGCGTCTAAGCGTTTGCCAAGCCTTCGAACGATGCGCGTTCACACCTGTACAGAGGTGCATAAGGGGACGGGGCTTTCGTGCGCTTTCGGAACCTTGATGATCGCGCACGCACAAGGAAGGCGTATCTACTAGAAGAGAATGGGCTGCCGTTCAGCTGCTGGCCCATCTCGGGCGATGCAAGCCGCTGGAAAAGGCGGCGGAATGGAGCGGATTATGAACGAGAACATTCGCAAGCGCAATGAGATGCTGGCCCAAAAGGTAATAAAAGGCCTGGAATCGCGCAACATGACGGGTTATTACGCCGCCGACAAGGACGCTGCGCTTGCGCAGGCGCTTCAAATCATTCCCCAGGGCAGCAGCATCGCGATGGGCGGTGCCATGAGCGCCCACGAAATCGGCCTGGTGGATGCGCTGAAGAGCGGCGACTATCAGTTCCTCGACCGCGATGCCGCTTCCGACCCGCGCGCGGCCATGCTGGCTGCATACGATGCCGATTTCTTCTTGGCCAGCGCAAACGCCATTACCGAAGACGGCATACTGGTGAACATCGACGGCAACTCCAACCGCGTGTCCGCCATTGCGCAGGGCCCGCACAAGGTCGTGTTCATCGTGGGCATGAACAAGGTGTGCGACGACCTGGACGGCGCCATGAAGCGCGCCCGCAACGTTGCAGCGCCTATCAACGCCCAGCGCTTCGGCCTTTCCACGCCGTGCGCGAAAACGGGCGCGTGCTTCGACTGCAAATCGCCCGACACCATTTGCTGCCAGTTCCTGATAACACGCTTCTCGCGTCACGAAGGCCGCATTCACGTAATCCTGGTGAACGACAACCTGGGGTTCTAGACGATTTGGCCCGAACGAGTCGGAGGAACGGAACGAGTCGGAGGAACGGTTCTTCCGACTCGTTCCCCGACGGATAAGGAATCGCTCCCCAGGCAAGCGCTGCGCAACGTTGCGTTTTCCCTGGGGTAATGCAGCATCGCCATGGCGGGTCGTAGAGAATCGCTGGCCTGTGCGGTAGGCGATTGCCGAATAGAGTAAAATAGCGCGCATGAGTGACGAACGGAAAAACGTCGACGTGCGGGAAGCGGTCCTGAATGCGGCGTCGGGCTATGCGGCGGTCGTGTTGGGAATCGTGTGCTTCATTTTGGCCCTAGTCGTAATCGCAGCCATCGTGCGGATAGTCGTCGGCGCAGGTGCCGGCGCCAGCGTCTAGCGCGGCAGAAGGAAGGGCACACGTCAGGGCATGTGGCAGCGACTTTCATTCTACGACCTGCGCGTAATCGGCCATTACCTGGGCGTGCTTATTCTGGTTGCCGCGTTCGGGCTTATAGCCCCGCTGTTCATCGCGGTGCTCTTCGGGGAATGGTCTGCGGCGGCGCGCTATCTGCTTACTGCGGGCATCTTCCTTATCGCGGGAAGCGCGCTGCGGTTCCTGCGCATACAACCGGGGCGCCTGTCGCGCCAGCAGGCGCTTGCCGTTACGGGCTTGGCCTGGCTCGTGCTGGCGTTTTTCGCCGCCATTCCGCTGGCCCTGTCCGGGCATTACGCCAATTACCTCGACGCCCTGTTCGAGGCCGTGTCCGGGCTGACCACCACGGGCGCGACGGTCGTGCGCGACCTGGACCACCTGTCGTATGCCGACAACATGTGGCGTTTCGCCATGCACCTGATGGGCGGTTTGGGCTTGGTCGTCGTCGGGCTGTCGTTCGGCCTGTTCGGGAAAGGCGGGGCGTCGCTGTTCTCGTCCGAGGGCCGCAGCGAGCACGTCGTGCCCAATGTCGTGCAAACGGCGCAGTTCATCGGCAAGATAACCCTGGTATTCATCGCAATCGCCACCATTCTCATGACATCGCTTTGCCTGTGGATAGGCATGGAGCCGGCGCGTGCGTTCCTGCAGTCGCTGTGGGTGTCCATCTCGGCGTTCATGACGGCGGGCTTCGTTCCCATGAGCCAGAACATCATGTACT
>DMNP01000268.1 GCA_003452695.1 Eggerthellaceae bacterium | reverse complement strand
GGAGCCGTAGAGCCTTTCGCATTCCTTCCTTTTCTCGATGGCAGCAGGGACGCGCTCTTCGTACTCCCTGTAGTTGTAAACGCCGTCCGTCATGGCGTCCGCCTCTTCAAGGCACTGCTGGTACACCTGCTGCCTAGATGCGGCGTTGGCCCCCGCCCTCAGGGGGTCCGCCCCTCCCAGGCCGACGAGCCAGCCGAGGGCGGCGGCGAGGGCGCAAGCTGCCACGGCGAGGGCTATCAGGTAGGGCCTCATTTCGACCTGCCTTCCAGCAGGTCTTCCAGCTGCTCTTCCGCATTGCCAGTCATCGCGTTGAATGCGCGGCGCGCCTCTTCGGCCGATTCCTCGTACTTCGCGCGGTAGTCGGCGCCCAGGGCCAGGAGCTTGGCGTTCTCGGCCTCCAGCTCGCGGATGCGGGCCTTGTGGCGGTGCTCGCGCTGCGTGGCCGCTCCGAGCTGCCGCCTCCATTGCTCGGCCCTCGACTTGTAAAGCTCGTACTCGTTCTTCAGGTTCCGCTCGCGCTTGAGCGATTCCATGAAGCATTCCTGCAGCTCTTCGTAGTCGCGCCGGAGCTGCTCCACCCAGTCTTCGGTCGGGTCTTCGGGTTCGTCCATCTCGGCGCCGTCGCCCACCCTCAGCCAGTTGTCGTGCGGGTCGTTCATTCCGCGCCCCTCTCAGCCGTCGTTTCGCCTTCCGCGCCCGTGGAGTCGGCTCCGCCCGTTTCCCCGCCGTACGGCGGCTCTCCCTGGCTCTCAGGGGAATTGTCGGGCACCGACACGGGCGGGTTGGCGTCCATCTCGAACGTCCCGCAGGTGTGGGTCGGCGATTGCCCCAGCATGACGGGCAGGGCGCTGCACAGCGTCAACGTTATCCCTCCCTGCGCGTCGGTCACGTTGTTCCCATTGGCGCAGTTCGCGCATATCCTCGGTATCATCTCGCTTTCCTCCGTTTCCTTTCCAGCGCCGCCGCCCTGCAGGCGCGGCACGTCTTGGTCTCCCTGCCGCCGTGGCCCCTGAATTCGTCCACGTGCTTCGCCTTCTTGCAGATGGGGCAGCGGCGCTCGTCTTCCGCCGGCATGTTCAGCGCGCGGCGCTCCTCTTCGGCCCTGCGCGCCTCTTCGGCCGCCTTGACCGCCCGGCACCGGCCGCACCACCGCGACCGCTTTCCGCCCTCCTCGAACTCGCCCTGCGGCCTCTTGCGCCCGCATCCGGGGCAGCGCACGCGTGCTTCCGGCTGCGCGGCGCGGTGGGCGCGGCCCTCCACCTGCCCGTAGCACCTCATGCCAGCCTCCGCTTCATCTCGCCCATCTTGGCGTGGAGGGCGGCGCGCGCCATGCACGCCTCGAGCGACTCGCGGTCGCCGTACTCCATGCGCAGCTGGGTTATGCGGACCCACAGCGCCCGCGGCACCGCCACGAGGTTGGCGGGGTCGAAGTTGGACTTGTCGCGGTCGGCGAAGACGATCATCGTGGAGGGCGGCACGGGCCGCCCGTTCGCCTGCTCCCAGACGAGGTGGTGCACCAAGCGCCAGTTGTCGTTGCAGTCGGGCCTGCTCGGTCGCTCGGCTACCTTGCGCCAGAGGTAGCCGTCCTTGCTGTCCACGCGCTCGCTGCCCACGGGCAGGCGCGCGCCGTTGTCGGGCATGTTGCCTGGCTTGTAGCAGGTGGCGCGGCTCCGCTCCTGCCCCTCCGGGCTCATGAAGTCCGCCCATTTCTTGCCCTTGTTCGGCGGCACCGTGCCCTTCTCGAAGCGGCCGCCCACGGTGCCGCTGCGCACCCCGTAGCGCATCTTGGCGTTGCCCACCTGCGACTTGGTGAGCGGTGAGCCGAACAGGCGGGCGTGCTCGGCGCTTATCTCGGACTCGGTGTGACCCGGGCAGAACGCCTTGAACCACTCGGCGCGGTCCCCGCTCCACGCGTGCCTGTGCGGGCAGCGCACGGCCTTGCGCAGGCCAAGGACCTTCGCCCTGGTGCGCAGGGCTTTGGGCGTGCGCGGCTCGGGGAAGGCCCCCGCGTAGAGCGCGGCCAGGTCGTCCAGACGGGGCGTGACGGGGTAGCTCTCACGCAGCCACGCGTCCTGCTCCGGCGTCCACCTAGGCGGTCTCATCGTCGGCCTCCCGCGGCGCGTCGAGCAGCATCTCGCGCACGCGCACGCTCTCTGCCATGCCTACGCCGAGGTTGGCGGCCGCTATGGCTGTGTTCGCGTTGGCGATGATGTTCCCTGCCAGGCTGCTGACCGCCTTGGCGCGGCGGCACTCGTCCTGCAGCTCGTCCTGGCTCCCGCACGCCTCGAGCCGCTCGAGCTCTCGGAACAGCGCGTCGTTGAGGGTTTTCAGGTTATTCGCCATGGTCCGCCCCTTCCCACTCGGTCACGGGAAGGTCGTAGACCTCCATGCCGCACGCGATGGCCACGTCCGCTTCGAGCTGCGCGCCGTCCGAGCGCGACCAGCCTGGCAGGCGCACCAGCGTGTAGCTGGGCGTGCCGTCTCCCTTGTGGCTCGTCGTCAGGGCGTGCACGTCCGCTAGCATGTGCTGCGCCCGCGTCCACCCGGCGCGCGCCATTTGCCGCTTGGGGTCCATCGGGTTGAAGGTGCCTGCGGCCCCGTTGCGCCGGCAGATCGCGTCGGCCTCGGCGAACCGGGCCGCGCACTTTTCGGGGTCGAGCCCCGCAATGGGGCCGCTTAGGTAGCATAGGCGTCCGGCGACCGCCTGGGCGAAGGGCATCACGACGCATCACCCAACCCCGCTATATACGCGCGCGCACGCGCGCACGCGCGTGTCCGTGTATAAATATTCCTTTTTTCTTTTTTAAACATAAGTATATGGGCGTGCCATGTGCCATTTGTGCCAGCCTTTAATGCTGAACTGGTGTTATATGTGGCACATGTTGGCACGCCGAAATCACCTCTTTTCAAAAACTCGTACTGTTTTACGCACTCCGCCGAGGTCCCGGTGGTCGAATTTGTCGCACCTCAGACGGAAATATGTGCCAATTTGTGCCGCAACTGTGCCACTGCCCATCGCGGTCTTGGAGTAGCCGTTCCGGTCGCACCATTCGCGGTAGTCGGAGTACACTTCCTCCTTGGTCATGCCCACCAGCTGCTCGGCGGTCACGTTGGCGTCGCCGATCCACTGCAGGCACGTGTTGGCCTCCCGCGCTATCTCGCTTTTCATGGCCTCGCTCATGGCGTTGGGGGTCGGACTGTTCTGGTAGAGCGCCCTGCGCAGCCCCTCGACGGCCACCACGCACGCGTACTGCAGCGTCTCCTCTTCGCGCAGCTTCTCGCCTATGGTCGGGTCGTAGTCCGGGTCTTCCTTGCTGAAAACCGCATTGAATTCCACGGGGAAGAGCCTGCGCATGAACCCGGGCGTCGTGTCCGCCAGGCGCGGGAAGGCGTTGCAGCTGAACACCATCGTGCAGTACGGTTCGAAGTGGAACCCCTTGGTGCCCTTCACGTCGGTGAACATGAGGTCGCCCGTGGCCACGCTCTTGATGACCGAGCAGTCCTTGTCGTCAAGGTAGCCGCTCGCTATGTCGTCGCCTAGGTTCGCCGTCTTTCCCACGATGTGCGCGCCCAGGAACTTGGACGCTATGTCCTTCGGCTGCAGGCCGCTTATGTTCGCCATGCCCACCATGTCCTTGAGCAGCCCGATGTAGGTCGATTTGCCGTTCGCGCCCTCGCCGATCAGCACGGGGAAGAACGGCAGGTGCTTCACGCTGCGCATCATGCACATGCCCATGAATTCGGTCAGGTTGAGGAAGGTCGCGTCGTCGCCGTCCGCCATCTTCCAGAGCGTCCTGTCCAGCAGCTGGCTGCGCGCGTCCGGGTTCCATTCGTGCGGCACGACGTTCGGGATCAGGTCGCTTGGCGCGAAGTCCCGCAGCTCCATGGTCTCCACGTCCAGGACGCCGTTCAGGAACGCGATCAGGGTCGCGGGCGATTGCCTGCGACTTTCGGCCTTGGCCTTGACCCACGCCTTCACCTCGCGCCTGTTGGTCTCGGTGCAGTCGTCGTACATGTCCACCAGCACGGCGTCGAAGGCGTCCCATCCCAGCACGTAGTTGCCGCGTTCGGCGCGTATGGCGGGGGTCTCGCCGTCCACCAGGCACGCGCCGCGTTCCTCTATGAGCCGCCTGCCGACCACGTTGTGCTCGAACTTCCTGGGCCTTCCGCGCTTGGCCTGCTCCTTCACCTCGTCGCTGTAGCCGGGCGCCACGCTGCACACGCTGCCGATGGTCTTCCAGAGCTCGTCGCTTCCCATGGGAGGCGAGCACTTCGACTGGTTGAGCGCGGTCAGGAAAGCCGCCACGGTGTCATCGTCTGCGCCCTTCGCGCGTGCGCTGCGCCCCTGCCTGAACAGGAACTCGTTCCGGCCCTCGCCTTCCTTGAGCTTGCCTTCCGGGATTCCCGCGCCGCGTTTGCCTTCGGGTTTTTCGGGCCGCACGAAATCGAGGAAAGCCATCACCCGTTCGTCCGCGTCGGCGATGTTCTCCGCCAGCGGGTCGGTCTCCCAGCAGTATCCGGGCGTCGGGTCGCACACGACGTAGCTTCCCCAGGCGCGCACGTCGATGGCGAGCTCCGCGTTCACGGAAGGCCGCACTTCTTCGGCGCACCTGTAGAAAAGGTGGTATCCGCCGCTCGGCGTGGTCTGCGCCAGCGTCTCGGGCAGCTCGCCGTGCTCGCGCTCCCAGTCGGCCAGCGTCTCGCGGCCGTCCGCTTCGCCGTGGCAGTCGAAGTCGAATATGACGAAGCCTTCGCCGCTAACGCCCGTCGTGTTGGACGTGGACAGGAACCAGCGTTCGAGCTGCGCGGCGTCCTTGGTCGCGTCCTTCACCCCGTGCTCGCACGCGGGGGCCTTGCTGCCGCTCTTGATGGGCAGCACGTCGAATCCGCACTCCGCGAGGCCCTTGGCGGCGGCAAGCATGTCAGCGCTCATAGCCCACCCCCAGCAGCTCGCACACGATCCTCGCGCTCTCCTTGGGCGCGCAGAACATGAAGCGCACCCCGTAGCGTTCCTCCATGGTCGCCATGGCCTTGGCCAGGCGAGGCCCCTGTATGGGCTTCTTCGTGCCGTGCTTCAGGCACCTGCCCAGGCGCATCGGCTGGCAGGCGTGGCGCTTGTAGTGGAAGCACCGAACGCAATGGCCGTTCGTCCACGCGTTGACGTTGTTCAGGCAGTGGTAGCCTTGCGCGTTCTCCACCAGCACGACCAGGCGGCACCCGGCGTCCTGGGCGCGCACGCACTCGCGTTTGAATCGGTCGTGTCCGCGCCCACCGATGTTCTGGGCGATTTCGTCCATGTTGCGCTTCGTGTCCACGAGCACGTTCGAGCCGTCGGCCGCGTAGTCGCCCGTCTTCAGGGCCTTGCGGACCACCTCGACGCCGTGGGCGGCCCACCAGCGGTGCTTGGCGGCGTGCTTGTCGACGCCGCCGTGCACCTGCTGTCTGGTGTCTTCGTACAGCACCGCCATGGCTAGAACGGGACGGATTCGCTGTAGAGGTCGGAGAGCCCGTTGGCGGAAGCGGCGTGTTCGTCCGGTTCGGCTGCGGCCGCCATGTAGCCGGCCGCGTCCACCTTGGCGCCGTCCAGCTTCTCGACCTTCGCCTTCGCGTCGTCGTCTTCCGTGACGGCGCGGTCGGGCCGCACGCGCATGCGCACCTCGCCCGTGTTGCTCTCGTACTCCTGGCCGTTCCACTGCACCAGCACGCGCTTGCCGACGAAAAGCTCCCATTTGTCCGCCTCGAACGCGGCCAGGCTGTCGAACCCGGGGTTCGCCTCGTCGAAGGCGCGCAGCGTGTGCTTGAGCATCCCGCGCGCGCTCTCCTTCCACGACATGAAGAAACGGTGGCCGTAGTCCTTGTCCTGGCCCGACCAGTAGTCGTCGCTGAACTTCCCGGCGTGCTCGCCCTCGTCCACGTCCACGACCACCTGGACGTACTGTTTCTTCGCGCTGTCCCAGCGGTTCCCGCGCGAATCCTCGCCCTCGGTGCGCACCGCCTGGACGCGGCACATGTACACGCCCGGCTCCATCGTGTTGAACGTCTTTGCGGTGGATTCCTCCACTTTGTCGAAGTCGTCAAGTTTCGGCATGTTTACTCCTTATCTGTTTGGTTTTCCTCAACCAGCTCCCCTGGCTGCTCGCCCGTGAAATGCAGCTTGAGCGCGGCCACGAACGCCTGCGCATCGTCCGGCAACGAGGTGGACATGAGCAGCAGCATGGTGTTGGTCACGCCGGCCCAGTACGCGCGCTCGGTTTCCGTCCATTCCTGCTTCTTGCCCAGGATGGACACCAGGCCGATGCAGCGTTCCGCCTCGTCGGCGTAGATGGTGACGTTATGCCGCCCCAGCATCTGCCTTGCCCTTTCCCTTGGGAGCGGACGAAAGCGGGGCCATGTCCCAGAACTCGCGGATGGCCGTGTCGACCGCCTTCAGGTCGTTGTCCATCACGTCGGGCAGCATGCCCATGGGGGCCTTGGCCGCGTTGAATCCGTCGCCCTTGCTCACGAACACGTAGCGCCCGTCCAGGATGGTTGACTGCAGCACGATCGGGCACGCGCCCTCTATGCAGAACTTCTCGTCTATCATCTTGCCCACGGTCCTCGGCTTCGCTTTGCCGTTGGCGTCCACGTCGTAGTGCATCATCAGGTAGACGTTGGTGTCTTCGTCGGTCTGCGTGGCCCACTCGATGAGCTGCTCGAAGTGCAGGGCTATGTCGGTGAATTTGGCGTAGCCCGATTCCTTCGCGCGCCTGAAATTCTCCAGCTGCATCAGGTAGCCGGCGTCGTCCACGACGTAGCACTTGAGGTTGTTGGCCTTCAGCGTCTGCTGGATCGTGCCGTAGCCGGCGTGGTCGGCGCATTTGATGCCGCCCTTGAACGGCAGGCGCTTGCCCATGACGTTGAGCACGCCCACCTCGCCGGGCGCGAAGTTGCGCAGGGAAGTGGATTTCCCGCTGCCGCTCTCGCCCAGCACCAGTATGCAATTCCCCATGTCAGTCCATCCTTCCCGTAGTCGCGAAGAAGTGGACGGGCCCGTAGTCGACGTACTCGAACTCCACCGCCGCGTACCGCTCCTTCAGGGTCCTCGCGTTTACCGCCGCGGCCATGTCGCGCAGCAGCGCCAGGGACGGCACCCTCTCGCAGATGCGCATGTCGCTCGGCGGCCTGTTGTAGGCGCTTGCCTCCGCCATGTCCTTGGCCGCTATCGCGTCGGCGAGGGCGTCCACTTGCGCGCGGGTGATCATGCGACCACCGCCAGCGCCAGCGTCGCGGCCACCACCGCGTACGCCCAGTGCTCCCCGGGTTCGCGAAGCGCGCCGATTCGTGCTACAATGCGCGAAGCGGCGACGCGAAGCCGCGTCCGGGCGCGTTCCAGATGAAAGTGGGGGAGTGCGCCCTTTCTTTTCGCCTTCATGTTCCTCTCCTTTCGTTCTCTCGGCGGCCCCGTGTAGCGCAGAAGGGGCCGCCATGGCCATTGGTCCGCGCATAGCGCGGCGGCGGGGCTGCCGGACTGGATGTTTCCACTTGATATCGGACGAATCCTTTTTCGCGCGCGTCTTCCCAGTTGGAGCCAGAAAGGAGAAAAGAGGTCTTGTTCGTCCGGCAGCGCCGCCGCTATGCTATGCGTTGTCCCAGCTCATAGGCTCATGTGTCCTTTTCGTGTCTCTTTTTGGAAAACTCCATAACTCGCAAGGTCGACTTCAGCCGGTGCTTGCGCGAATACACCGCCTGCCGCTTGCGCTCCACGTCTTCGTTGCGGCGTATCGCGTCCTGCATCTGCCTCACCTGCTCGCTGATCTCTTCGTACCTGAGTTCGCGCGTGCACGCCTCGCACCATCCCGTGCGGGTGGACAGGGGCTTGAACACGGTGGACCCGCAGTTCGGGCAGGTCCACCGCTTGCGCAGAGAGATTCCGTACTTCTTCGCCTGCTGACGGACGGCCTCGCGGGTGAGGCCCAGGGCTTCCGCCACCGCGTCCGCCCCCTCGCCCGCGTGGTCTTCCATGTAGCGGATATGCGAAGTCGTCCACCTCCTCATGCGCGCTTCGGCCTTCCTGCCTCGACCCACCTGTCGTAGAGCGCCTTGAGCTTTTCGGCGTAAACGTCGGCCACGGGCTGCGGGGCGGGGGTCTTGTCGATCTTGACATCGCGCACGGTTAGGCCACCGTCATCTTGTAGAGGTCGTCCATCGAGCATCCGAGTTCGCGCGAAAGCCTGTAGGCCTCGCTGAGCGAGAATTCGGACGTCCCTCGCAGCTTTGAGAAAAACGACGTCCTTCCGATTTCGACCTTTTCGGCGAGTGCGTCCTTGGTCGTGCCATTCTTGACCACGTAGTCGGTCACGCAGTCTTGGATGCGGTTCATACCTTCTCCTTTCAAAGTGTACAGAACTCTGTACGATTTACATTATTGTACAATTCTCTGTACTGTGCAATACTTCGAATGTACAATTTTTTGAATGGTGGTACTGATGGAATACAAAGACGTGCTAGCTTACTATCTGGAAGAACGCGGCATCACCGCTGCGGAACTGTCAAGGCGCATCGGCTCGCCCCGCTCCACCGTCAACGAGCTGTTGAAGGGCAGGGCGAAGGAGCCGACGCTGGGCAAGGCCAAAGCCATAGCGGACGCCCTGGACGTAACGCTGCAGGAAATGGCGGATATGATGTACGCAGACGAAAGGAGCGAATCATGACGATAATGGGGATGGACGGGGGCTACGTCATAGCCACTCTCATCATCTCGGCGCTGCTGGCGGTGATACCTGCCAGGATAGCGAAAAACAAAGGCTACAGCTTCGGGGCGTTCTACGCCTTCGGCTTCTTCCTCTTCATAATCGCGCTGATCGTGTCGCTTGTCATGCAGGACAAGAACGCGCCCTCTTCGGCAGCGCCAGACGCGCTGCTTTCCTACAAGAAGCTGCTGGACGAAGGCGTCATCACCCAGGAAGAGTTTGACGCCAAGAAGGCCGAACTGCTCAAATGAAAACCGCCGCCCTCTACGCCCGATTCAGCTGCAGCAAGCAGCGCGAAGCATCCATCGAAGACCAGCTGCGCGTCTGCCGCGAGTGGTGCGCGCGCGAAGGCTACCGCGTGGTCGCGGAATACTGCGACGAAGCCAAGAGCGGCCGCACCGACGACCGTCCGGAATTCCAGCGCATGGTCGCGAACGCCGGCGAATCCGACATCGTGCTGGTCTACATGATGGACCGTTTCAGCCGCGACATATACGACGCGCCCATCTACAAGAAGAAGCTGCGGGACGCCGGCGTGAAGGTGGTCAGCGCCACCGAATCCCTGCCGGACGGCCCAGAGGCCATGCTCATGGAATCCATGTACGAGGCCATGGCCGCCATGGAGTCCGAGAAGATAGGGCGGCGCACCAAGCGCGGCATGGAGGGCAACGCCATGAAGTGCCTCTGGAACGGCGTGCGCGTTTACGGCTACGGGGTGGACGAAGAGGGCCGCTACACCGTGGACGAAGACCAGGCGGCCGTGGTGCGCGAGGCGTTCAAGCGCCGCATCGGCGGCGAGTCGGCCCATTCGATAGCAGCCGACCTCGCCAGGCGCGGCGTGCGCTCCTACGCCGGGAACCCCGTGGGCCACACCTTCGTCTGGAACATGCTCAAGAACGAGAAGTACACCGGCGTCTACATGTGGGGAGACGTGCGGGTGGAGGGCGGCATGCCGGCCATAATCGACCCGTCCACCTTCGCGAAGGCGCAGAGCGCGCGCGTGGTCAAGCGGCGCGCCACCGAGCAGTGGGGCGATTTCGTCCTGGCCGGGAAGGCCGTGTGCGCGGCGTGCGGCACCGTGATGCAGGGCGTGTCCGGGCGGGGCAGGGGCGGCCGGAAGTACGAGTACTACAAGTGCGGCGCGGGATGCGGCTGCAAGCCCGTGCGCGCCGACTGGCTGGAAGGCGCGTGCGCAGGGGCCGTGCGCTCGCTGCTGGACGACCGCGACGCGGCGCTCCAGGCCGCCCGGGCGGTGGAATCCTACATAGACCGCACCAGCGACGAAGCTGCGCTGAACGCAGCCAGGCGCCGCCGCGACAAGGCCCAGCAGGGCATGCGAAACGTCATGGACGCCGTGGCCAACGGCCTGAATGCGGCCATCGCGCAGGAGAAGCTAGACGAGCTGGAGATAGAGCTCGGCGTGGCCGTGGGCGAAGTGACCATGCTGGAGAACGCCGCGAGATTCGACGCCGAAGACTTCGCCGATTTCCTGCAATTCGGGACCACGTTTGACGACCGCGCCGTGCTGGACTCCTTCGTCTGGCAGGTTGAGGTGGACGATTCGGACGTGTCCGTGTCCCTGGCTTACGAGGTGGGCGGAACGCTCGCCGAAACGGCCTTCCCGAACGGTTCGAAAAGCGTTTGCTCTGGGGTTGCCCAATCCCCTGAAAACGCGTCTGAAAAGCAGTCGAACCAGGTCAGCGGTGAAGGCTGCCTGGTTCGAACAGATTCTTTCTGGCTCCCCGTTCCAAACGCTTCTAGAAACGTCGAGCTCGGGTTCGATGCCGGTGCGCGAAGAATAATACTACGCTTCAGCCGCGCCGCCTAGCGTCTCCATCAATCGCCCACGAGCGACACGACGCACACGGCGGCCAGGAACGCGAAAAGCAGCGAGACGGCGGCGATCACAGCACCAGCGCCCCTTTTTCGTCGGTCTTCGGCGGGGTGAGCAGCTTCCCGTCTCCCCCGAAGGCGTACCAGCGCCCGTCGAGCTTCAGGCACGTGGACGCGGCCATCCTGCCGCTTTCCCAGTCCAGGAAGTACCATGCGCCGCCGTCCCTGAGCCAGCCCGTGCGCATCCAGCAGTGCGGGGCGGGTTCAAGGTAGTACCAGCTCCCATTGTCCTTCTGCCAGCCCTCGCAGGCGTAGCCTTTG
>DMNP01000381.1 GCA_003452695.1 Eggerthellaceae bacterium | reverse complement strand
CCATCTTCGAGGACTTCGTGGTCGATGCCGAGTTCGGCACGGGCTTCGTGAAGGTAACGCCCGCCCACGACCCCAACGACTGGGGCATGGGTCAGCGCCACGACCTGCCGCGCATCAACATATTCGATGAGACGGCGCACGTGGTGGAGGGCTACGGCAAGTTCAGCGGCATGGACCGCGACGAGGCGCGCGACGCCGTGGTGGCGGCGTTCGAGGAACTCGGCCTGCTCGACCATATCGAAGAGCACGCGCACTCGGTCATGACGTGCTACCGCTGCCACACGAAGCTCGAGCCCTGGGAATCCGAGCAGTGGTTCGTGGCGGTCGACGAGCTGAAGAAGCCCGCCGCGGCTGCCGTGGAATCCGGGGAAATCCAGTTCCATCCGGCGCGTTGGAAGCAGGTGTACCTGGACTGGCTGGCCAACCTGAAGGACTGGTGCATCTCGCGCCAGCTGTGGTGGGGCCATCGCATTCCCATGTACTATTGCGACGCCTGCGGCTGGGAAGACGCGTGCGTGGACGAGCCGCACGCATGCCCCGAGTGCGGCGGCGCCATACGCCAGGACGAGGACGTGCTGGACACTTGGTTCTCCAGCCAGCTGTGGCCCTTCGCCACGCAGGGCTGGACCGACCGCGACAGCGTAAGCGACGAGATTGCGGCGAACTACCCGACGCAGGTGCTCTCCACCGCCCGCGACATCATGGGCCTGTGGGTGGCGCGCATGGTCATGGCCTCGGAGTACTGCACGGGCCAGATTCCCTACGAGCACGTCATCATCCACCCCACGGTCATGGGCGCCGACGGCAAGCCGATGAGCAAGAGCCGCGGCAATGGCGTGGACCCGCTGCGCCTGATGCGCGACTACGGCGCCGACGGCATGCGTTTCGGCCTGCTCATGCAGGTCACTGGGTCGCAGGACCTGAAGTTCAACGAGGACAAGCTGGTCAGCAGCCGCAACTTCGCCAACAAGATCCGCAACGCCGCGCGCTTCGTGGGGTTGAATCTGGAAGGCTACGAACCCGGCGCCCCCGAGCCGTCCACCCCGGCCGACCGCTGGATATTCAGCCGCCTGGCCCGGCTGGTGGCGTCGATCGACGCGCTGTACGAGCAGTTCGAGTTCGGCGAGATAACGCGCGAGCTGTATGCATTCTTCTGGAACGAGTTCTGCGACTGGTACATCGAGTTCAGCAAGTCGCGCCTGGCCACCGACGCCGACCCGGCCGACCGTGCGCGCTGCCAGCGCAACCTGATGTTCGTGCTCGGCCAGGCCATCCGCCTGCTGCATCCCATCATGCCCTTCGTCACCGAGGAAATCTACCAGGACCTGCCCTTCGACCGCTCGGAGGACCCGTACCTCATCGGTGCCGCGTGGCCCGAGGCGCAGGCGCTTGCCGGCTATGTGGACGCCGATGCCGAGCGCGCCATCGACCTGGTGTGCGAGACGATTTCGGCCGTCCGGTCCACCCGCGCGCGCTATCGCCTGTCGCCGCGCCAGGAGCTGGACGCGGTGGTGAAGGCGTCCGCGGCCGACGCCGCCCTGCTGCAAGAGCAGCGGGCGTTGGTGGAGGGCATGGCCAACACGGCATCGCTTTCCATAGCCCCCGATGCGCAGAAGCCCGAAGCGGCGGCCGTCGTGCTCGGCAGCGGCGTGGAAACCTACGTGGTGCTGGCGGGCCTCGTGGACTTCGAGGCCGAGCGGGCACGCCTGGGCAAGGAGCGCGAGAAGCTTGCCAAGGACGAGGCGAAGCTGGCCAAGAAGCTTTCCAACCAGGGGTTCCTGGCCAAGGCCGCGCCCGAGATCATCCAGAAGGACCGCGCCAAGCATGCCGAGTTGGCCGACAAGATCGAAAAGATAGACGCGCAGCTGGCCGAGCTGGGCTAGCTGCCGCAGGCAAACCGCCAACCGAGAAGGCGCGCCCGTCCGGGGTGCGCCTTCGCACTGCACGAGAGGATGCACGACGATGGAGATTCTCGTTATCGCTCCCTTCAAGGAAGAACACATGGCCCGCATCCGCGAGGCCGCCGGGCCGGACGCGACGGTCGTCCAGATGGTCGTGGAAAATCCCAAGCCCTTCGACACGCGGCTGCACGATGCGCTGGCACGCGCCGACGTGGTCATCGGCGAACCGCCGCTGAAGCTGCTGCGCGCCGACGACGTGCACGTGAAATGGGTGCAGAGCACCTGGGCGGGCACCGACGTGTACACGCGCTCGGTGGCGGGATTTCCGCAGGGCATGGTGCTGACCAACGTGGCGGGTGCGGCCTATGGGCACGTTATCTCGCAATACGTGGTAGGCCAGATCCTGGCCATTACGCAGAACCTGGCTGCCTACGTGCGCCAGCAGTCTTCGGCAAGCTGGAACGACCTGGGACCGAACATGTCGCTGGAAGGCGCGAACGTTCTCGTGTACGGCGCCGGCGACATCGGCCAGTGCGTGGCCAAGCGCCTGTCGGGCTTCGACTGCAACCGCATCGTGGGCGTCTGCCGCGACATAGCGCGTCCGCGCGAGGGCTTCGACGAGCTGGTCACGCTGCAGCGCGCCGAATTCCTGCTGCCCGAAAGCCACGTGGTGGTGGGCTGCCTGCCCAACACGCCCGAGACCGCCCGCTATTTCGGCGAGCGCCGTCTGCGCCTTATAAAGCAGGGCGGCGTGCTGGTGAACGTGGGGCGGGGCAACTTCGTGGACTGCAGCGCGCTGAACACCGTGCTGTCCGAAGGCCATTTGCGCGGCGCCGCGATAGACGTAACCGACCCCGAGCCCCTTCCGGTAACCGCGCCGCTGTGGCGCAACGCGCGCTGCATCATCACGCCGCACATCGCCGGCGGCGCCTTCGGCCATAGCGAAGGCACGGAAGAGCGCATCTGCCAGATATGCTGCGACAACCTGCGCCGCTACGTCGCCGGCCAAGAGCTTGCGCACCGCGTCATCTGAAGAACCGGACGCGCGTCTCCGCTCGCGGGCGTCAACGCTCAGAGCCCTGATGGGGCGGGATGCCTGGGACGGGACACCTGGTTTGCCGTCCCGCCGGGTTTGCCGTCCCGCCTAAGGAGGACCAGATGCCCAGCTTGAACGACATCGTTGCCATGGCGCAGGCCATGGAGAAAAGCCCCGTGGTCGTCGTGGAGGACCGCTGCCTGTGCGTGCGCAACCGCAATGCCAGCTGCCGGCGCTGCATGGGCGTGTGCCAGGTCGGGGCCATCGCCATCGCGGCCAACGAGATAACCCTGGATGCAAGCGCCTGCATGGCCTGCGGCGCCTGCACGTCGGTGTGCCCCACCGAAGCGCTCGTGTCGGTGGCGCCGCTCGATGCGGACCTTTCGCGCGCTGCCGCGCAAGCTGCCGTGGCCAACGGGGGAGCGGCCGTGTTCTCCTGTGCGCGCATGGCCGCGAAGCACCAGGCGGACCCTGCGCGCTTCGCCGAGGTGCCGTGCCTGGCGCGCATCGACGAGAGCATCATCGTCGGCCTCGTGGCCCATGGGGCCGACCAGGTGCTGCTCGTCGACGGCGACTGCGCCAGCTGCAAGTACCGCAGCGTGCAGCCCTGCATCGAGGCCACGGTCGCATACGCCAACGAGCTGCTCGCGGTCCACGGAAGCAGCGTGCGCGCCGTCCGGACGAGCGCCTTTCCCGACTCCGTGCTCGTCGAAGATGCCGGGGACCTGTACGGATCCACGCGCCGCGGCTTCTTAAGCGAAGCGGCGGGTGCTGCCAGGGAAACAGCCGTCGCCGCCGCGCGCACGACCATCGAGCAAGAGCTGGGCTACTCAGCCGAGAAGCTTCAGATAGGCGAGCGCCTTCGCGTGTCCGCATCGGGCGAGATGCCGCGCTTGCACATGCCGCGGCACGAGGTGACCATAAACGCGCTCGACGACATCGGCCTGCCCTGCGAGGAAAACGTCGAAACCCGCCTGTTCGGTACGGTGGACATCGACACGGACCGCTGCAACGCTTGCAGCATGTGCGCCGTGTTCTGCCCGACGGGCGCCCTGGCGCGCGATCCGGTGGAAAAGATGTCCGAACCGCTGCGCTACCTGGAATTCTCCGCTTCCGATTGCGTGCAGTGCGGCATGTGCGTGGACGTGTGCTGGAAGGGCGCCGTCAGCCTGTCCGCCACGGTGCCGACCGCCGAGCTGTTCGATTTCGAACCGCGGGCCTTCGCCATGAACACGCCGCCCCCGCGCAGGAGCGCATTCGGCTGATAGCGTGTCAGGGGGGCGTTTCCCTTGACACACTGCTCCGACATTCGGAAAAGACTGGCTTTGAATAATGTGACCTGGCAGTCCTATTCAGGCGGCCGCCCGCCGCTGGCCCGGCCGTGAAAAGTTATTCCCTCGACACACACCCTTGCCATCCGCAGTGAACAGGAACCGATAATATGCTATACTCTCCATCGCTTTATTGCGATGGAGCAGTAGGGCGCCGACCGAAAACCGCTAAGGGGGCGGGTGCTGTCGGCTTCAACAAGAGGGAAGGAATACCATGAAGAATGTAAAGATCGTCGCAGCAGTTGCGGCAGCCTTCGCGCTTGCCGCCTTCGTGCTCGTCGGATGCTCGTCGGGCGGTAGCGCGTCAAGCGCCGCCAGCAGCGCCAGCGCCAGCGCCAGCAGCGCCAGCGCCACCAGCGCTTCCGCATCCGCCGCCAGCGCCAGCGCCGCCAGCGCTTCCGCATCTGCAGCATCGGCCAGCGCATCCGCGGCATCCGCTTCTGCTGCCGCAAGCGATGCGTCGTCCGGCAGCATCAGCAAGCTCGTCGTGGGCTTCGACCAGGAATACCCGCCCTACGGCTTCGTCGGCAGCGACGGACAGTTCACGGGCTTCGACCTGGAACTCGCCCAGGAAGTCTGCAAGCGCAACGGCTGGGAATACGTGGCCCAGCCCATTAACTGGGACACCAAGCTCGAAGAGCTGAACGCCGGCGCCTTCGACTGCATCTGGAACGGCTTCACCATGGAAGGCCGCGAGGGCGATTACGCCTTCTCGGACCCCTACATGGATAACGGCCAGGTCGTGCTCGTGAAGAACGACAGCGGCATCCAGCAGCTGTCCGACCTTGCCGGCAAGGTCGTCGCCACCCAGACCGACTCGGCGGCCGAGGAAGTGCTGACCCAGGGCGGTGCCCAGGCGCAGCTCGCGGCCACCTTCCAGGCCCTCGAGACCCGCGACACCTATGCCATCGCCATGACCGAGCTCGAGGCCGGCGCCTTCGACGCCCTGGCATGCGACCTGTCCATCGCGGCCTTCTACATGGCCGACAAGCCCGACACCTACCGCGTGTTGAACGACTACCTGTCGCAGGAGCACTACGCCGTTGCGTTCCGCACCGCCGACACCGACCTTGCCAAGACGGTAACCGCCACCCTGAAGGAAATGGTTTCCGACGGCACCGTCGAGGCCCTGTGCCAGAAGTACGCCGAATACGGCATCTCGTTCGACAACTGGGTGCTGAAGTAGGCGAGCGGCGCACACGCGCTTTGCAAGATGCAATACGGAAGTCGCAGGCGGCCCGCTGCCTGCGACTTCGATTGATGGGACGATGCGAAGGGGATAGGCGCACGTGGAATTCGGTGTGATGCTCGGAATGATGGGCGATGGCTTCGTCCTTACCATGCAACTGTTTCTTCTCACGCTTTTGGGGTCGTTGCCGCTCGGCGTGATCGTCGCGCTCATGCGCATGAGCAACATCAGGCCCTTCCGGTTCCTTGAAGGCAAGGGCTCGGGCGCAGGCCGTGCCACCTGCAACTTCATCAGCAAGTTCAACCCTATCGGCCTTATCGCGCGCTTCTACATATCGCTTCTGCGCGGAACGCCGCTCATGCTCCAGATGTTCGCCATCTACTTCGCGCCGTACTACCTGTTCGGCATCAGCCTTACGCCGACATCCAAGTGGACCGCCACGGTCATCGCGTTCATATTGAACTACGCGGCCTATTTCGCCGAGATATACCGCTCCGGCATCCAGTCCATTCCGCGCGGCCAGTACGAAGCCGCCCAGGTGCTGGGCTATTCGCGTACCCAGACCTTCTTCAAGATCGTGCTTCCGCAGGTGATCAAGCGCATCATGCCCGCCATGGGCAACGAGGTTATCACGCTCGTGAAGGACACCTCGCTGGCGTTCGCCATCGGGGTGGCCGAAATGTTCTCGGTATCGAAGGGCCTGGTCGCCGGCGGACAGGGATTCTTCCCCTTCGTGTTGGCAGCCGCCTTCTACTGGGTGTTCAACATGGTGGTCGAGCTTATCGTCGGCTTCATCGAAAAGCGGCTGGACTACTACCATGACTAGCGGGCAAGGAGCGCAGATGTCTGAAACCGATATCCTGGTCAGCCTGGACCACGGAAGCAAGAGCTTTGGCGACACCGAGGTGTTGCGCGACATATCCATCCAGGTGAAACGCGGCGAGGTGCTTGCCATCATCGGCCCGTCGGGTGGCGGCAAATCCACGCTGCTGCGCTGCTGCACCTTGCTCGAAACGCTGGATTCCGGCACGCTCGTGTACTCCGGCGATTGCCAGGTGTGCCGCGACGAAGGCGGCAAAGCGGTGTATGCCAACAAGGCCACGATCGCCCGCGCGTGCACGCATTTCGGGCTGGTGTTTCAGAACTTCAACCTGTTTCCGCACTACACGGTCATGAAAAACCTGATAGATGCTCCCATCAGCGTGCAGAAGATGCCCAAGGCCGAAGCCGTCCAGCGCGCCGAGGCCCTTATCGAGCGCATGGGCCTTGCCGGCAAGCAGGACGCCGTGCCCTGCGAGCTATCGGGCGGCCAGCAGCAGCGCGTGGCCATCGCGCGCGCCCTCATGCTCGGCCCCGACGTGCTGTTCTTCGACGAGCCCACCAGCGCCCTCGACCCCGAGCTGACCAAGGGGGTCCTGCGCGTCATCCGCAGCCTGGCCGAGGAAAACATGACCATGGTCATCGTCACGCACGAGATGAGGTTCGCGCGCGACGTGGCCGACAACGTCATTTTCATGGACGGCGGCGTCATCGTGGAACAGGGTCGTGCTGCAGACGTCATCGACAACCCGCAGCACGAGCGCACCCGTTCGTTCCTGTACAACGAGGACTAGAAAACGCCGGGCAAAGCATGCCGCCGGCTCTGAAACGCCTGGCAAAGCATGACGCCGGCTCAGAAACGCCGAGCAGCGGCCTTGAAAGTTCAGCCCCATTGATGCGGGCCACTGCGCCTTCTTCGGCTTCGCGTCCCGGGGCGTGCCTCGGCGCTTCCGGGTTCGAAGCGTTCGTTCATCATTTCTCGCCGAACCGCTTGAATCGTTGGGAACGGGGCTGCTGCAGCAAAAGTTCCGCCAGAGCCGATATGCACATTCGAAGGGCGTTGCGGGTTTTTATGGCGCGGCACGAGTTGTCGCCGCCTGTAAGACTGCGTTCAAGTCCGTCTGGCCGCAATTCCAGCACACGCGCCGCGGGCTTGCAGAAACCGCCTTCCGACCGCCCGTCCCCGGCGATTCAATAGACGTATGGGATGGTCATGATTTCAGGTTCCTTTCAGGTTTCCCCGTTTTCATGATTCATATATTCACCTGCGGTAACGCCTTGGAAACGACATGCGCGGTTTCATGACGCGAAGGTGACAGAATAGGGGAGGTTCCAAGCCGCGCGAAGCTGCGTGGTATGGTTTGTGTAACGAAACGCGGAAAGCGAACGCGGATAGCATACGTAAGGAGCAGCATATGAGCGACAACTACTACGGCAACCAGCAGACGCCCTCGTCGCGTCCACCCGAGCCGCCTTACCGCAACGAGGCGGAGCAACAGCGTATTTCTTCCACCTATCAGCCCGATACTAGCGGCATCGATGCCACGGTCGAGGTTCCCGTGCCTGCGGAACCTGCGCCCGCGCCTTCGCGCAACGGCGAATGGACCGAGAGCTTCGCCGAAGCGCGATCGGGCGACACCGACACCATGCCCCGCGCCTACCAGCCCGCGCAGGGTGAGGCCTACGAGCCCGCGCAGGGTGCGGTCCGCCAGCACGCGCAAGATACGGGCTGGCAGCAGCCTGCGCAGGGCCAGGCAGCCCAGCATGCACCGTATTCCACGGGCTACCGGGCCCAAGAAGATACTGCGCAGCGAGTCGATTCCCATCGCGCCGAGCCGTCGCGCCATGCGGCTCAGCCCCAGGCCCAGAAGAAGGCGCCGAGCGCAGGCAAAACCTTCCTCTTCGGATTCCTTGGCGCGCTGCTTGCCTGCGCCATCGGCCTGGGCGGGTTCATCGCCTACAACGCCTTCGCGCATCCGGCGGGCACTTCGAACGCCGCGACCAACGTGGCGCTCGGCACCACCGATTCCACGGTCATCAACGCGGTCGAGGAAGGCCAGACGCTGGCCGAGGCCGTGGCCGCCAAGGCGCTGCCGTCGGTCGTGGGCGTGTACAACTATCAGAAGCAGTCCACTTCGGGCTATGGGCAGATGTTCGGCTTCGGATACGGGGCGAACAGCCAATCGTCCGACGAGCCGGTGGAAGCCGGCATGGGGTCGGGCGTCGTCATATCGCAGGACGGCTACATCCTCACGAACTACCATGTGGTCGAAAACGCCGCGAAGATAACCGTCACCGTCGATGGCAAGGAGCGCGACGCCACCTATGTCGGCGGCGACAGCAGCTCCGATGTGGCCGTTATCAAGGTGGACGACACGTCCGGTCTGGTGGTGGCCGACATCGGCGATTCGGACGACTTGCACATCGGCGAATGGGTCATGACCATCGGCGCTCCGCTCGGCCTGGAACAGTCGGTTGCCACCGGCGTCATTTCCGCCACGAACCGCTCCACCATCATGGACGACAGCTCCTCCGGCGACATGTTCGGCTACTACACCAACAGCACGCCCGAATACACCTACTATCCCAACATGATTCAGACCGACGCCGTCATCAACCCCGGTAACTCGGGCGGCGCGCTCGTCGATGCCGACGGCAAGCTCATCGGCATCAACTCCATCATCTCGTCGTACTCCGGCAACTACGCCGGCGTCGGGTTCGCCATCCCCGTGAACTACGCCATCGGCCTGGCCGAAGACATCATCGCCGGCAAAGAGCCTTCGCATGCGGTGCTCGGCGTGTCCATTTCCCAGGTGAACTCGCAGGTTGCACGCCGCTACAACCTGGCAGTGGATACGGGCGCCTACGTGAACGACGTGGTCGCCGGCAGCGGCGCGGAAGCGGCCGGCATACAGGTGGGCGACATCATCACCGCAATCGGCGACAAGACCATCGCTTCCACGACCGACGTCACCTTGGACGTGCGTGAGCATGCGGTCGGCGAAACGGTGAAGGTAACGGTGAACCGCAACGGCGAAACCCTCGAGCTGGACGTGAAGCTGAGCTCCGACGACGAGCTTAGCTATAACACCGACACGACCACGCCCGACGCGCAGGGCCAGGGCCAAGGCCAAGGCCAAGATCAAGGTCAGGGCCAGGGTCAGGGCCA
>DMNP01000370.1 GCA_003452695.1 Eggerthellaceae bacterium | reverse complement strand
CCGACACCATGCCGCACAGCGCCGAAGAGAGCACGGCCACCTTCGCCGCGCCGCCCGACGACCAGCCGGCCACCTTGTTGGCGAACGAGATGAAGAACGCGGCGATGCCCGTGCGTTCCAGGAAGGCGCCGAAGATGATGAACAGGACTATGTAGGTGTAACACACGTTGACGGGCGTGCCTATGACGCCGCTCGTCGTGTAAAACAGCTTGTACACCACGTTGCGCAGCATGAGGTACGGGTCGCCCGACGCTTGGAACTGGTTGTACAAGGCATAGGTGAGCAGGCAGATGACGACCACGAGGATCGGTATGCCCACGCAACGTCGGCAGAGCTCCATCAGCACGAGCGTTCCTATGATGCCCACGGCTATGTGTATGGGCTGGATGCGCGTGGACAGCTTGATGATGTCGAGCGCATAGAACGCGAAATAGAAGAAGCAGGCAGCTCCGAGCACCATGATGACGATGTCGTACCAGGGCATGCTGTTGGGCCGCACCTTGCCCTTGCGCACCGGGTAGATGAGGTAGCCGATGATGACGACACACGCCAGGAAACGCGCCAGCTTGGTCTCGGGAAGCTCGGTGCTGAACAGCGTCATGCCAATGCAGTACACCGAGAAGACCGCCATGAGCGCGTTTATTACCTTCTTCGGGACGCCCGTCCAAATGCGCGTGTTCGACTCGCGGTCGTACTTGCGCATGATCTCGTCCACATCGGCTTCGGGGTCGGCCTGCTCGGCAAGCTCTTGGGCCTCTTCGGCCGTCGCGTCGGCCTTGACCGCCGCGCGCTCGGCTTTCTCGGCGGCCTGCCTGGCTTTTTCCTTGGCATCGGCTGCATCGTTGGCCGCGGCCACCGCCGCCGAGAACGCCTCGATTTCATCGATGTTCTCGTCGGCCTGCGACACGGCATCGGCGATATAGCCGTCCTGGGCGAAATCGCCCGCCGTCTTCACGGCGCTGCGCGCATCTTCCATGAGCGCGGCGTCCACGACGACCGCGTCCTTGTCCTTCTTGCGTTTATCGAACCAAGTCAAAACGAACCTCCTGTGTTGTTGCTTCTCGCGGCCTTTCCGCAGCCGCCGGGAAGCGCGCCCGAAAAGCCACGAGAAGCAACCCTCCAAGGAGAAGTCGTGACAAGGCGATGCCTTATCACGACTCCCCCCCAGGTCATCGCATTGGCAAATGGCTTATGCGCCCGCTACGGTTGCACCCTTCTCCTTGAAGTACTTCGCGGCGCCGGGATGGTACGGCACGACGTCGTAGGAAGCGGCCTTCTTCACGTCGAACTCGGAGAACTTGGCGTTGGACTCTTCGAGCTCGGGAAGGTTGTCGAAGATGTCGGCCACGAAGGCGTACACGTCGTCTTCGGACACGCTGTCGACGGCAAGGACCAGCGAGTCGACGGAAACGGTCGCGGTTTCGGCGTTGGCAGTTCCCGTATAGGTGTTTGCGGGAATCTTGGCCTCGTTGTAGAACGAGTTCTTCGACTTCAGCGCCTGCGCGTGCTCCGCGTCGATTTCCACCAGGTAGGCGTCCTTGGTGGTGGCGAGGTCGGTGATAGCCGAAGTCGGGGCGCCGGCAACCACGAAGGCCGCGTCGATCTTGCCGTCCTTCAGCGCGTCGGCGCTGTCCTGGAAGCTCTGGTACTTGGCGCTGATGTCGGACTCGGTTATATCGTAGACGCCCAGGACGTCGATGGCGTTGAAGTACACGCCCGATCCGGCGGCGCCGATGGACACGTTCTTGCCCTTCAGGTCGGCGACCGATTTGATGGACGGATCGCAGGTGACGATCTGGATCTGCTCTTCGTACAGCGCGGCGACCGTGGTCAGCTTCTTAATCGGCATGCCCTCGAAGTCCTCGAAGGTCGATCCGTTGTAGGCATAGGAAGCCACGTCGGACTGGCAGAAGGCGAGCTGGGCGACGCCGTCTTCGATGTCGAGCACGTTGGCCTTCGAGCCGTCGCTCGAAACGGCGGTGATGTTCAGCCCGGCGTTGTTGTTCGCATGCTGGGCCATGATGGTGCCGAGCGCGTAGTAGGTGCCCGACTCGCCGCCCGTGGCAAAGCGCAGCGCGCTGCCGGTTCCCGCTGCAGAAGCCGATGCGGCCGAAGCGGATGCCGAAGCGCTCGCAGATGCCGCGGATGCGGAGGCCGCGCTTGCGGAGGCGGACGATGCGCTTGCGGATGCGCTTCCGCTGCCCGATCCGGACGAGCATCCGGCCAATGCAGTGGCAGCCATGGCCGCTGCTCCAACTCCGATGAAGCTTCTCCTGGTCAGTTGTTTCATGTTCAATCCTTCCCTCTTCCCTTGTGCCGACCCGGTGAACGCGCGCACAGAACGCTCGCCCGCGCCGGTTGCCATGCAATTGCATGGAATTGATACATTATAACCACATCTTTACTTCACTAAAGCAAAAGTTGTCAATTTACCTGTAATCGGTACAGGCTGCTTTGGTAACGAGGGCGGCGCGCGGATTGCCGTCCCTCCAAAGCGACTGGCCGCGGCGGGGCGGGCGCCTGGGGCGTGAAGGGGGTGAGGGCGATTCTGCAGGCACACTTCCTGAAAAATACTAATGTTTAGCCGAAGCCAAGCCCGAATCCCCCTTCACGCCCCAGGCGCCCGCCCCGCCGCGGCCAGTCGCTTTGGAGGGACGCTGGGGTACGCTGGACTTCTACTGGCAAAGGCGGCGCATGCTCCGCCTTCGAAATGATGTATCATCGAACGGTCTGGAATCCTGAAGACGAAAGGGGACGCATATCATGGCCAAGGACACGATGACGCTGGTGCTCATCCGCCACGGCGAAAGCGAGTGGAACAAGAAGAACCTGTTCACGGGATGGGCCGATGTCGACCTGTCCGATGCAGGGCGCGCAGAGGCCGCCGAGGGCGGCAAGGCCCTGAAGGAAGCGGGCTACGATTTCGACCTGTGCTACACGAGCTATTTGAAGCGCGCAATCCACACGCTGAACATCGTGCTGGACGAGATGGACCGCGCCTGGCTTCCCGTAGTGAAGTCCTGGCGCCTGAACGAGCGGCACTACGGCGCGCTGCAGGGGCTGAACAA